>JAKAMD010000459.1 GCA_021823875.1 Pseudomonadota bacterium
GCCATAGCCCATTTTCGCGTGCACGCGGTCGAGCAGCGCGAAGCCGGCGACGACTTCGTGCCATTTTTTGAGGGTCTGGTACTCGGCCGAATCGAGGCTGCGCCCTTTGTCGGGAAAGCCCATGAGCTGCAGCGCTGCGGTGATCGCCTTCGCCCAGGCCGAGGGCGCGCGCGCGGCGAACAGATCGGACTTGCGAAAGCTGGCCAGTTTGCGCAGGCGCTGCGCGAGTTCGGGGGCGTGCGTGCCGGCGTCGGCGGCATCGATGGTAGCCAGCAATCGATCGAGGGTGATCGCAGGTTCGGCGCGGCGGCGCAATTCGAGATCGAGCCGCGCGCGCCCTGCGGCTTCGGCCTCGCCCGCCGCAATGAACGGCGAGCGTAGCAGCAGGCTTGCACGCCCGAATTCGATTTCGCGCCCGGCGAGCTCGAGGATCAGGCAGGCCGCCTGCACCAGCGGATAGCTCGTCAGCGCCGCGCCTAGCGAAACATTGAACGGCAACGCACCGGCGCCCGCGCCCGGCAATATCGAAGCCGGCGCCATCACCGTGCGGAACGCGCGCACGAGCGCCTTGCGCTGTTGCGCGAGGTCGGGGACGACGATGCCGATGCTCGCCTGCGGGTCGGCTTCGAGGCGCGCACGCGCCCAGGCCGCGGCGCGGCCGATTTCGTCGCGCGCATCGACGCAGGCGAGGCGCAGCACGCCCGCCTCGCGCCGCTCCTGCGCCGAAACGAAGACTTCGGTTCCCGCCGCGCCGAGCGCATCGAACAAAGCGCGCTGCTGCGGCGTCATGATGTCGAAGCCGTAGAGCACGAGCGATTTCGGCTTGCGCAGCGCAGCGCCGGGTAGGAGCGCTGCGACCAGATCGGGCAGCACGGCCGCGTCGGTGTGCCGCTCGCGTTCGCAGCGCAGCGAATAGGCCGCGCACCAGTCGCGAAACGCCGTCGCATCTTCGTTCAGCTCGCCCGAGCGCAGGCTGGCTAGCAGCCTCCAGGCGTGAGCGGTGTTCCAGGCATCGGCCGCGAGCGCCGCGGTCTCGGGGATCGCGAGCAGCGCATCGCCCGCAGCAGAGCGCCGGATGACGTCTTCCCACAAGGCGTGCGCCTGCGCCGGCGTGAGCAGGATCGGCAAACCGGAGCCGATATCCGAGTACAGCGCGTCTTCATAACAGCGCCCGACAAAGGCGGCGTAAGGCAGGATGTCGGCCGATTCCCAGGCGCTGCGGCCCTGCGCGGCCTGCGCCGCGTCGAATTCGCGCGCGAGCGCCTGCGCCAGTCGCTGGTTGGGCGTGAGAACGGTGACCCCGCCCGCGAGCCCCTCGGCGAGATGCAAAAATAACTGGATCTTGGAGAGGGTTGCGATGGGTGCGCCGGGCATGGTGCCGTATGATAATCCAGCGCCCGCACAGGCGTTCAGCGGGGAGGCAATCCGGCGCCGCTTGACCCGATTCGATTAGCCGGGTGCGGCCAGGAACCGTCAATGACGAAGCGAAACGATCGCACCGGCAAACGTCTGCTTCCGTTATGGTTGAAGGCTCACTCCAGACCCGAAGTGGAGTTATGCGGCAACTTGCTCGTAGGAAAACTGCGGCGCGCCGGCCCGCTGAGATGCGTGCTCCACGGTAATCGAGCAGATGTTGCCTTTGGCGTCCACGTCTAGAACAGTATTTTCATCGAGGTCTCGGCTCTCTGTCACTGGTGAATCCAGAAACTCGATAAGCAGCGTATCGGTGTCAGCGAAATAACGAACTTTCATGGCGTAAACCTTCTGTCAAAGAAAGCGTTATGTACGGTCTCACCATCAGGCAAGATAACCACGCGCAGAAACCGATTCTCCATTTCCGCCACCTGAACCCAACGCCGGATATGGCCGTCAGACTGTACGTTTTCCGAATTGGTGCGCGGATGGCCCTCTCGATCCATTAGTCTCGGATGATCGCACTATCCGGCCGTTGGCGGATTACCTCAAAGTAGCGCATAACCTTCACGACATCAGCGTATCAGATTCCGATTTCGTTGGCTGACATTGCGGCATGACGGCATGGTAAACAGCGCGCTGAGATGACCAATGATGCCCGTCAAATACATTTCGTCTCTGATCCCTTGTGTGGCTTCTCGGCGCGCTTGCGATCATTCGGGTGCACCGCGAACGGCGCAGTTTCGCCAGTGAAACAGCCAGGAACTTTACCTTTCCACGTGACCATGCTTAAGACGCCCAATGTTCAAGGTCAGGGGCGCTGCGCAACTTTGTCGCCCAGCGTCCCCCGCACCACAGGGTTAGGCCACTTGTGTTAGCGAGCTTCGAGCGAAAACGGTTCGCCATACATCGACTCGTACTTGATGTGGAATGCAATATCGCCAGCCATCCCTCGAAGCGTTGGAAGAAGATCTTGCCCGAGCGTCGGGAACTCGATATCTATTACCACAACCTCACCTTGGCTCGGTATAGCCGCGTCCTTTCCCGGTAGGCCAAAGCTGTGAAGGTGGTACTGCACTTGCTGTCCAATGACATGCTCAACGAACGCCTTGACCTCGTCAATGGGGATGCCAGGAGCAACAAAACGCTCGCCGTCTTTTGTGAAGTATCGTTCGCGAATAACGGCAGGGCCAAGCCCGAGGTTCTTGATTGAGTAGGTAATGCCGGCGCGCTTGGGATCATCCCGGCGATTAATATGCCAGACCAGTAACGGCCGCACGCTAAGGCGGTTGTGTCTGTGTGACAGCCACGCTTGCCAAGCTGTCGCAACAAAGGCGAAGACGGCTACAAGAACAGAGCAAGTTGCGATGATGTCAGATGGCGTCATATGGGGCGGTGTGGGCTAACGCCCTCGTTAACCGGCCGCTCTGGCGGCGCGAAGCGGCGACAGAGCCGTCGGGTTAAACGCCTTGTTGGACTCATCCATGCCACTCCCCAATCTGAACTGAAAAGCTAATGCGTGAGACCCGCTCCGAAGTGGCGATCTGCTTGCCACCAACATCAAATTGAACTACTGA
>JAKAMD010000052.1 GCA_021823875.1 Pseudomonadota bacterium
CCGATCTTCGAAAAGGTCACGCTCGATATAGCCGCCGCGGTCGCGAAGGTTCAAAACGAACACGGCGTTTCGGTGCTCGGCTTCTGCTGGGGCGGCGGCGTGATCGTGCGCGCGGCCGCCGAGCTCAAACTCAGGGGAGCGATCGCTTTCTACGGCACGCGGCTGCCGACCTATCTGCACCATCAGCCGAAATGCCCGCTGCTGTTCCACTTCGGCGCCACTGATCCCAATTCGACGCCGGAAATCATCGAACAGGTGCGCAAGGCTTTTCCGACGGCCGAGACTTATATTTACGAAGCCGGCCATGCCTTCGCCAACGAGGTTCGGCCGACTTATGTCGAAACGGCGGCCAAGACCGCGCGCAGCCGCACGATCGAATTCCTGAACAAGCAGCATCAAGCCGCCAGCTGAGCACCGTCACATCGTTGCGCGGCATCGCGCAAGCGGTTCAGAGCGCCTGGTAGACCGCTTTGATCTGCTTGCGCAGCCAGGCGTGCTTCTGATCCTTGTCGTTGCGCGTCTGCCAGACCATGTTGGTGGCGATGTTGCCGACGTCGATCGGCACCGGACGCTTGGCCAGCCTGAAGGATTTCTCGAACACGTCGCAGGCCGGTTTGGTGAAAACGCCGATCATGTCGCTGCGCAGCAACAGATGCGGCACCGCCGTAAAATTCGTAACCGTCACCGCCGCATGTCGGTGCAATCCGTAGCGCAGCAACAACTCGTCGAAGATCGCCCTGCGTTGACCCGTGGCGCTCACCACCAGATGCGGATAAGACAGCACTGAAGCGATATCGAACTTTACGCCCCGTTTCAGTAACGGATGATCGCGGCGGAACAGGCAATGAAGCTGGTCCTCCATTAATAATTCCGCATTCAAATGGGCCGGCACGTCGTCAAACCAGCCGAGTGCCAGATCGGATTGGTCGTCGTCGAGCATGTCCAGCGCCTGCTTGCGCTCGGTGGTCAGAACCTGCAGCGCCATCTTGGGTGCAAGCTTCTGCAAGCGCGCATAGAGCGGCGGCAACACCGCCAAGCTCAGCCGGTCCGGGGTGGTCAGCCGGAAAAAGCCGTTGGCGCGCGCCGGATCGAATTGCGGCTCCTCGGTGAGACAGCCCTCGACCAAGGCGATGGCCTCGCGTAGCGGCTCGCGGATCGCCTCGGCGCGCGGCGTCAGCTTGAAACCGTCCGGCCCACGCACCAGCAGGTCGTCGCCAAGCAAGGCGCGCAACCGGTGCAGCGCGTTGCTAACTGCCGGTTGCGACCGGCCCAGCCGTTTGCCGGCGCGTGTTACGTTACGCTCGGCGAGCAGGGCGTCCAGCACTTTGAGCAAATTGAAGTCGACATTGCTGAGGTTCACGGGGGAGCGCCTCGTTTCGGAGTATCCATCGCATGAATGTCGCTTATTATTATTATCAATTGGGAAAATAGAGAAGCCTTCCCTAATCTGGCCTCACGCACGCGGGCGCCGCGCCATCGCGGGCGCTGCGTCGTTTCGCGCCGCGACCGGCCGGTGAACCGGCGCCGGATCAGAAACTCAGCCCGGGAGGATCATGATGACCGTCTCACGTCGAACCTTTATTGCCGCCCTTGGCGCCGCCCCCGCCGTCACTTTGCTGCCGGAGAGCGCCTTTGCCGCCTACCCCGACCGGCCGATCCATCTGATCGTGCCCTTCGCGGCCGGCGGCAATGCCGACGTGGTCGGCCGGCTGGTCGGCCATCAGGTGTCGCTACAGCTGAAGCAGACCGTGGTGGTCGAGAACCGCGGCGGCGGCGGCGGCGCCATCGGCGCCGAGTTCGTCGCGCATGCACGGCCGGATGGCTACACGCTCCTGGTCGCATCCAACGGACCAATGACCATCAACCCGCTGATGCATGCCCAACTCGGCTACAGCCCGCTCAAGGACTTTGTGGCCGTCGCGCTCACCAGCTATGTGCCGCACGCGCTGGTCATGGCCAACAAGGTCCAGGTCAAGACCCTCGCCGAACTGATCGCACAGTCGAAGAAGAAGGCGGTCACCATCGCGACCAGCGGCTTCGGCAGCGCTACCCACATGACGCTCGAGCGTTTGAAGGCCGCGACCGGCGCCAATTTCACCCATGTGCCCTATCGCGGCGGTGGCGCCATGATGCCCGACCTGCTCAGCGGCGCCGTCGATGGCGCTATGACGGAACTCTCCACCGCACTGCAACTGCACAAGGGTGGCAAGGCGCACATCCTTGCCGTGGCCTCAGCACACCGCTCCAAGCTCGCGCCTGACATTGCGACCTTCATCGAGAGCGGCGTGAAGAACTTCACCGCGCAAAGCTTCATCGGCATCGTTGCGCCGGCGAAGACTCCGGCGGCGGTCGTGACGCAGCTGCAGAATGCGGTTGAAAAAGGATTGAGCCCCGACAGCGATGCGGTTAAACGCCTGATCGGCCTGGGCGCCGAAATCGCCACGCCTGAGCAGATGACGTCGAAAGGCTTCGCGGCCTTCCTCCGCAACGACACTGAAAACATGCAACAGGCCGCCAAGCTGGCGGGCATTAAGCCGAAATGAGCCAAACACTGCCGCGCGGCGCCTGCGACTGTCACTGCCATGTGTTCGGTCCCGCCGCGCGGTTTCCTTACGCCGAGCCGCGCAGCTACACCCCAGACGATGCGCCGTTCGAGGCCTATATCGCGCATCTCGACCGGCTCGGCTGCGCGCGCGGCGTCTTAATACAGCCGAGCGCTTATGGCCGCGACAACGCCGCCATGCTCGACGCGCTTGCCCGCGCACCGCAGCGCCTACGCGGCGTTGCGGTGGGCGGCGCGGAGCTGACCCGCGAGACCCTGCAGCAATGGCATGCCGCCGGCATCCGCGGCCTGCGCGCCAACGAATTCCGCCGCGACGGCAAGCCCTATTACAGCAACGGCGTCCGGCTCGCCGACATCGAGCCGCTCTATGGCGTCATGGCCGAGCTTGGCTGGCATTTGCAGCTGTGGATCGATACCCGCGACTTGCCGGAGCTGGAACCGGCGCTGGCGCGCGTGCCGGTGCCGGTCGTGGTCGATCACATGGGCCGCATGGAGCATCGCCACGGCACGCGGCATCCCGGCTTCCAGGCGCTGGTGCGCGGCGTCGGCGAAGGCCGGCTGTGGTCGAAAGTCTCGGGCACCTACCGGCTGGGCGCCACGCCTCCCGACTACCTCGAAGCCAAGCCGTTCCACGACGCCCTGCTCGCCGCCAATCCGGCGAACCTCCTCTGGGGCAGCGACTGGCCGCATCCACGCCCGGAAGGACCGCTGCCCGACGCGGTGCGGCTGTTACAGGTCTTCCTCGATTGGACACCACGCGAACAGGATCGCCGCGCCATCCTGTCGGACAATCCAGCGCGGCTCTATGATTTCCCACCGCCCTGACGGCGCGGCAAAAATCACCTACTCGTCGTCACCGTTGGTCTTGCCGCCGCCCGGCGGCGCGCGGAACGTGTTGCTCTTGGGGAAGCCTTTCGGCGCAATGCGGCCGGCTGCGGCCCGGTCGCCGCGCCAATCTTTCAACTCCTTCATCGGCAAGTTGAAACTGCGGCCCGCGCTGTCGGTCCAGTTCAGGCCCTCGCCGGCGTCGAAGGTGGTGATATCCGACATGCCCTTCTGCAGATAGCGCTGCAGCCGTACGCCGCGGCCGCGGTTCATCTCCGGCACCTGGTCGAGCTTGAAAATCAACATCTTGCGGTTTTCGCCGATGGCCGAGACGTGATCGCCGCCGACAATGGTCATGGCAGCGGCCTTGTCGGGCGCTTTCAGGTTGAGCACTTGCTTGCCCTTGCGGGTGGTGCCGAGCACCTCGTTTTCGGGCACGATGAAACCGTTGCCGGCATAGCTTGCCACCAGGAACTTGCGGCCGCCCTCATAGGCGAGCGCCGCAACCACCTCGGCATCCTGTTCGAGATCGATGGACAGCCGCAAGGGTTCGCCATGCCCGCGGCCGCCGGGAAGCTTCGACGCCTCGATGGTGTAGAAGCGCCCGTTCGAGCCGAAGATCAGCACCTTTGCGGTGGTCTCAGTCGGAAACGCGAACTTCAAGCTGTCGCCCGCCTTGAAGGCCACACCGGACAGGTCGGCGACGTGGCCGCGCAGCGCGCGGATCCAACCTTTGTCCGAGACCACCACGGTGATCGGCTCGCGCACCACCATGGCCTCTTCGATCGCGGCCTCGTCGTGCTCGGGCGCCTCGGCGAACTGGGTACGGCGGCGGCCAAGATCGGTCTTGGGGCCGAACTTCTCCTTCAGCTCCTTGATCTCGCCGGCGATAGTCTTCCATTGCTGCTCGGTCGAGCCGATGAGGCTCTTGAGCTTCTTCAACTCCTCGCGCAGCGCCTTATCTTCGGCACGGATCTCCATCTCCTCGAGCTTGCGCAAATTGCGTAAGCGCATATTGAGGATGGCTTCCGCCTGCACCTCGGTGAGATTGAAGGTCTTCATCAGGACGGGCTTGGGCTCGTCCTGCGTCCGGATGATCTTGATGACCTTGTCGAGGTTGAGATAGGCGACCAGGAAACCGCCGAGCACCTCCAGGCGATGCTCGATCTTGCCCTGGCGGAATTTCGAGCGCCGCACCAGCACGTCGCGGCGGTGGTCGAGCCATTCGCGCAACACCTCGGCGAGCCCCATCACCATGGGGATGCGGCCCTTGGAGAGCACGTTCATGTTGAGCGGAATGCGGCTTTCGAGCTCGGTGAGCTTGAACAGCGATTCCATCAGCAGGCCGGCCTCGACCGAACGCGAACGCGGCTCGATCACCAGGCGGATGTCGTCGGCCGATTCATCACGCACGTCGGCGATCAGCGGCAGCTTCTTCTCGTTGATCAGCTCGGCGATCTTCTCGACCAAGCGCGATTTCTGTACTAGCCAGGGGATCTCGGTCACCACGATGACATAGGTGCCGCGGCCGGTGTCCTCGGTTTCCCATTTGGCACGCACGCGGAACGAACCGCGGCCGGTATTGTAGGCTTCGGCGATCGTCTCCGGCGTATCAACGATCACGCCGCCCGTCGGGAAATCCGGACCTTTGACGTATTTGAGCAGCGTCATACTGCGCGCATTGGGATTGCCGATCAGGAACAGCGCCGCATCGCATAGTTCGACGATGTTGTGCGGCGGGATGGCGGTCGCCATGCCGACCGCGATGCCCTGTGAACCGTTGGCGAGCAGATTGGGAAAAGCCGCCGGCAGCACCACCGGCTCCTCGCCGGTGCCGTCATAGGTCGGGCGGAAGTCGACCGCATCCTCGTCGATGCCGTCGATGAGAAGCCGCGCCACCTCGGTCAGCCGCGACTCGGTGTAGCGCATGGCGGCGGGGTTATCGCCGTCGATATTGCCGAAATTCCCCTGCCCGTCGATCAGCGGATAGCGCTGGGCGAAGTCCTGCGCCAGACGCACCATGGCGTCGTAGATCGCCTGGTCGCCGTGCGGATGGAAATTACCCATCACGTCGCCGACCACCTTGGCCGACTTCTTGAAGGCGGCGCCGGGATCGAGCCTGAGCAGCCGCATGCCGTAGAGGATGCGGCGGTGTACCGGCTTGAGGCCGTCCCGCGCGTCCGGCAGCGCGCGGTTCATGATGGTGGAGAGCGCATAGGCGAGGTAGCGCTCTTCCAGCGCATCGCGCAGCGCCACCTCTTCAACTTCGCCCTTTTCCGGGGGAATCAATCGTTTGTTCATGGTAAGATAGCTAATGCCGGACGCCGCCATGAACAAGCGATGAACGGGCCGGCCAGCGCAGGTTGGGAATCAATCAGTAGCCTCTCGATGCCCTGAATGCGGACCGTTGCGGCGGGCGG
The DNA here is from genome assembly GCA_021823875.1 of Pseudomonadota bacterium. GTDB lineage: Bacteria > Pseudomonadota > Alphaproteobacteria > Rhizobiales > Xanthobacteraceae > Pseudolabrys. Next base: position 5,809 of record JAKAMD010000052.1, read on the forward strand.
TTGTCCGATCCGTACCGGACTGTCACCATAGAACGGAGGAACGAAAGATGCGAAAGATCGTGCTCTCGGCGCTTTTCGCCGCTGGAATCGGGCTTGCCGGCGTAACCGGCGCAGCCGCCGCCCCGGCCTCACCGGCACCCTATAGCGCCGTGCCCGCGGCCTCGATGATCATCCCCGCCCAAGTCATCATTGTCGGCCCGCGGCACCACTATCGCTACCGCCATCGCGTCTGCCGCCCCGTGCGCCGGTGCTGGACCACCCCCTACGGCCGTGTGGTCTGCCGCGTCCACACCGTCTGCCATTGGCGCCGGTGGTAGGTTTGCTGCCGGTCCGGCTTTTTTAGGCCACTGTCGTAAGCGCGCGGTTGAGCGCCGCGATGAAGTGCGCGCGCTCATCGGCGAGCACCAACCCGCGCGGCTCCAGGACGTGGCGGGTCAGGAAATAGCCGGTCAACGCGAAGCCGTTGGCGAGATCGCCACTTGCGGCCGGCGCATCATCATCCCGCAAGAAATCCGGCAGCTGCAGCAGCCGGTCGGCGTAAGGCGCGCCCGCCTCACGCGACACCGCCCGCCCCGATTTGGGCGAGACATAGACGAGATCGGCGCGCGTACCGGTTGCCGCACATGACGCCAGATCAAGGCCGAAGCCGAGTTCGGCCAACAACTGCAACTCGAAGCGCACCACCATGGGTGCCGCCCAGACCGGATCATCGAGCCGGTCGAGGATCGTCATCAGTGCCGCATAGAGATTTTCGTGCGGATCACGCTCAGGCAACAGCCGCATCAGTGCGGCGAGATGGGTGACGCCATAGATCGCGTGCGCCGCGCCGAAGAAACCGGCAGCACGCAACTGCAGTCCCTCCACCGTGTAATTGCCGAGATGCTCGTCGAGCCGCGCCCGCCAGCTGACACTCACGCTGTTGCCGGGCTGCAGGATCGGCTTCATGCGCGAGCCGAAGGCGCCGCGCACCAGACCGAGATGACGCCCGTGTTCGCGCGTCATCAGCTCGAGGATGCCGCTCGCCTCCCCGTGCCGCTTGACGCCGAGCACGATCCCTTCATCGGTCCATTGCATTTTCGTAACGCCTCATCCTTCGAGACGCGCTCCTTCGGAGCGCTCCTCAGGATGAGGCTCCCGCAAAGTCCTCATGGTGAGGAGCCCGCCGAAGCGTTAGCGAAGGCGAACGTCACGAACCATGGGGGCGAGTCCCATGAGCGTCAATCCTTCGGAAACTCCAGCCCCATAGCTCGGTAGCGCTCGGGGTCCTCGCCCCAGCCCTCGCGCACCTTGACGAACAGGAACAGGTGCACCTTGCCTTCGACGATCTGCTCGATCTCACGGCGCGACGCCTCGCCGATCGCTTTGATAGTCGTCCCGCCCTTGCCGAGCACGATTTTGCGCTGGCTCTCGCGCTCCACATAAATCGTCTGCTCGATGCGGACGTCGCCCTTGCGCAATTCCTTCCACAGCTCGGTTTCCACGGTCGCCTGATAGGGCAATTCCTGGTGCAGCCGCTCGAACAGTTTTTCGCGCGTGATTTCGGCCGCGAGCTGGCGCAGCGGCGCATCTGACATCTGGTCAGCCGGATAATGCCAAGGTCCTGGCGGCACGCGCTCGGCGAGCCATGTCTTCAGATCACTGACGCCGTTGCCGGTGAGCGCCGAAATCATGAAGGTCGCCTCAAACTTGGCCTTGTCATTAGCAGCCTGGGCCAGCGCCAACAGCGCCTCCTTGGCCACGAGATCGATCTTGTTGAGGATGAGCAGCTTGGGCGCGCGCACCTCGTCGAGCTTCGCGAGGATCGCCCCCGCTTCCTCGTCCAGACCTTTGCGCGCGTCGATCAACAGACCGACAATGTCGGCATCGTGCGCGCCGCTCCAGGCGGTGGTGACCATGGCGCGATCGAGACGCCGCTTGGGCGCGAAGATGCCGGGCGTATCGACGAAGATAAGTTGTGATTGCCCGGCGGCCGCGATGCCGCGGATCAGCGCGCGCGTGGTCTGCACCTTGCGCGACACAATGGTGACCTTGGACCCGACGAGCGCGTTGATCAGCGTCGATTTGCCGGCATTGGGCGCGCCGATCAATGCGACGAAACCGCAACGCGTGGCCTGCGCGTCAGCCATCCAGCTTGTCCACGTGTATACCCACCCGCTCCAACATGGCGGCGGCGGCGTTTTGTTCAGCGGCGCGCTTGGAGCTTCCAATGCCCTCGGCCGGCGGATGATCAGGCAGCGTCACCCCGACACGAAATTCGGGATCGTGATGCGGACCGGTACGCGCCAGTTCGCGGTAGGCCGGCGTCGGCAGGCCGCGCGCCTGCGCCCATTCTTGCAGCATAGTTTTGGGATCGCGCAGCGGCCTGAGCGGCTTGAGCATGCGTTCCTTCCAGAAACGCTCCACCAGTTCGTCCGCCGCAGTATAGCCGCCATCGAGAAAGGTGGCGCCGATCAGCGCCTCGCAGACATCCGCCAGGATGGTGGTGCGCAGGCGGCCCCCCGCATGCGATTCCGAAGCACCAAGCTTGAGCGCCGGGCCGATATCCATGGCGCGGGCCACTTCCGCGCAGGTTTCCTTGCGCACCAGATCGGCAAGCCGGCGCGACAGCTCGCCCTCATTGGCGCGCGGGAAGGCGCGGTAGAGCATGTCGGAGATGACCAGGCCGAGCACGTGATCGCCGAGGAACTCCAACCGCTGATAGCTTGCGCTGCGATTGCCGCCGGCCAAGGCGGAAATGTGGGTCAGCGCGCGTTCAAGCAGAGCCTTATCGGCGAATTGATAGCCGATCCGTTCCTCGAGGGCGTCGCGTTCCTTGGCCTTGCTGCGGCTCATCTGACGATCGTGAACAACCTGTTCCAGCGTACCGAGAAAGGCCAGCGCCAGAATTCCCAGGCCCGCTCGCCTTGATAGACGGAGAAGAAAATGATCTGGGCCTTGCCGACGATGTTCTCAAACGGCACGTAGCCCACCTGCGGGAAACGGCTGTCCGTCGAATTGTCGCGGTTGTCGCCCATCATGAAATAGTGGCCCGGCGGCACGTGGTAGACGTCGGTGTTATCGGCGAAGCCGTGGTCGACCAGATCGAGCGTGTAGAAGCTCTTGCCGTTGGGCAGCGTCTCCTTCCAGCGCTTAATCGGCTGCTCGCGGACTCCCTCCTCGACATCGATCCACGGTTTGGCCGGCTCGCGTTTGACCGCCACGCCGTTGATGAAGACCTGGCCCTCCTTCACCTGGATGGTGTCTCCCGGAAGGCCGATGACGCGTTTGATGTAATCGATCGACGGATCACGCGGCAGGCGGAACACCACCACGTCGCCGCGCTGCGGCAGCCAGCCGCTCGGCAGTCGGCCGGAATAAAGCGGCGGCGACAGCGGGAACGAATATTTGCTGTAGCCGTAGCTGTATTTCGATACGAAGAGGTAATCGCCCACCAGGAGCGTCGCCTTCATCGAGCCGGAGGGAATATTGAAGGGTTGAAACAGGAAGGTCCGGATTACCAGCGCGATGATCAGAGCGTGAATGATCACGCGGATGGTCTCGCCGACGCCGCCTTCTTTCCGTTTTGTCCCGGATGTCACACTCATAGGCCTTTCTTCCCGCCCAACGGCGCAGGCGCCCCGGCGATCTTGTAGCGGCTCGTTTTCGGCGGCGCAATCAAGATCGCCGGAATTTCCGCATAACTATTTGGTTGAATTACGATTCTTCGATTATTCACGATCGGCCGGCGCGGCCGAGATGATGACGATGGCCTGCGCCGTCGGCCCTTCGTCGGTAAGTGAGAGATCGATGCGGGCCTGGCAGCCGGCCGGCGTGATCGCCTTGAGCCGGGCGAGCGCCCCCCCGGTCAACTCCAGGGTCGGGCGTCCGGAGGCCAGGTTGACCACCCCCATGTCGCGCCAGAACACCCCGTGCCGGAAGCCGGTCCCGAGCGCCTTGGCGCAAGCTTCCTTGGCGGCGAAGCGCTTGGCGTAGGTCTCGGCCCGGTTGGCGCGCCGCTCCGCCTTGGCGCGCTCGGTGGCCGTGAAGATGCGGTCGAGAAAACGGTCGCCATGTCGCTCAAGCACCGCCTTGATGCGGCGCACGTCGCAGATGTCGGAGCCGAGACCGATAATCATGCGCCGGCCTTGGCACGGCCGCGCTCCATCGCGGCCAGCATGAAGCGCACGGTCTCCGCCAAGCCCTCGAATACCGCCTCCCCGATCAGGTAATGACCGATATTGAGCTCGACGATTTCCGGCAGCACCGCGATGGTCTCGGCGCTGGCGTAATCGAGCCCATGGCCGGCATGCACTTCCAGCCCGTAGGACTTAGCGAGCGCCGCGCCGGCGCGTAGCAGCTGCCATTCGGCTTCGGCCTCGCGGGCACGGCCTTCGTTGAGCGCGTCGCACCAGGCACCGGTGTGAAGTTCGACCACCGGTGCGCCAAGCGCTACCGCCGCTTCGATCTGCGCCGGCTGCGCGCCGACAAATAACGAGACACGAATGCCGGCATGCTTGAGCGCATGCACCACCGGGGCGAGCTGGGCGCGCTGGCCGTCGGCATCGAGGCCGCCTTCCGTGGTGCGTTCGGTGCGCTTTTCCGGCACCAGGCAGACGGCGTGCGGCTTGGTGCGAAGCGCGATCGCCAGCATCTCCTCGGTCGCCGCCATCTCCATATTGAGCGGCTTGTCGATCTCGGCCTTCAGCCGCGCGATATCGTCGTCATTGATGTGGCGGCGATCCTCGCGCAGATGCGCGGTGATGCCGTCGCAACCGGCAGCGATGGCGAGCTTGGCGGCGCGCACCGGATCGGGATGGCGGCCGCCACGCGCGTTGCGGATGGTGGCGACATGATCGACATTGACGCCGAGACGAAGAGACGGCGGTTTCATTTATCCATTCACCCGTTCCGCTTTCGCCACCGCCGATTTTGCCCGCAACTGCGAGAGGATCGCGGTCAGATGCTTGAGGTCGTAGACCTCGAGATCGATCTGCATGTCGGTAAAATCAGGCGCGCGCCGCGTCATGCGGACATTGTCGATATTGCCGTCATTCTCGGCAATCACCTGGGTGATTTGGGCGAGCGAGCCGGGCTCATTCACTGACTGCACCGCGATGCGTACCGGAAAACGCCGCGGCGTCGTCTCATCGCTGTCCCAACGCAGGTCGAGCCAATGTTCGGGCTTGTTTTCGAACTCGGCCAGCGCCCGCGATTGGATCGGATAAATGGTGATGCCCTCACCCGGCGTGAGAATACCGACAATGCGGTCGCCGGGCACCGCACCCTCCGGTGCAAAGCGTACCGGTAGTTCGCTGTTGATGCCGCGAATCGGGATCGCCGGCCCTTGCGTGTCCGGCACGCGGAACTTCACCGACGTCAGGCGCTTGAGCCCGAACCAGCCGCTGCCCTCCGGTTTCGGCCGCGCGGCCATGGCGGCGGCGCGCTCTTCCTTGTAGTCGGGATACATGGCGCGGGCGACGTCGGAAGCCTTCAACTCGCTGCGCCCGACCGCCGCCATCACATCGTCAATGGAGGCGCGCGCCAGCCGCGGCAGCGCGCCGGTGAGCTTCTCATCCGAATAGGTAATCTTGGCCCGTTGGAACAGGCGCTCGACGATATTCCGCCCAAGCCCAGTATATTGCTCGCGCACCGCCGAACGCGTCGCACGCCGGATGGCCGCACGCGCCTTGCCGGTGACCACGATCGACTCCCAGGCGGCCGGCGGGGACTTCTGCGCCGGCGACGTGATGATCTCGACCTCGTCGCCGTTAACCAATTCTGACGTGAGCGGCGCCAGCTTGCCGTTGATCTTACAGCCGACCGCGGCATTGCCGACATCGGTATGCACCGCATAGGCGAGATCGATCGGCGTCGCCCTGCGCGGCAGCGCGATCAGCTTGCCCTTGGGGGTGAAACAGAACACCTGGTCGTGGAACAGTTCCAGCTTGGTGTGCTCGAGGAATTCTTCCGGATTGGAGCCTTCGGCCAACAATTCGATGGTACGGCGCAGCCAGGCATAAGCGCTCGACTCGCGCGACAGCAATTCGGTCGGCGAGCCGACACCGTCCTTGTAGAGCGCATGCGCGGCGATGCCGTATTCGGCAATCTCATGCATCTCGGTGGTGCGGATCTGCAATTCGACACGCTGCTGACCGGGCCCGATCACAGTGGTGTGGATCGAGCGGTAGTCGTTGGCTTTCGGCGTCGAGACGTAGTCCTTGAAGCGGCCTGGCACCATCGGCCAAGTGGTATGCACGATCCCGAGCGCCTGGTAGCAATCGGCGACCGATTTTACGATGACGCGAAAACCGAAAATGTCCGAAAGCTGCTCGAAACCGACCGACTTGCGCTCCATTTTGCGCCAGACCGAATAGGCGCGCTTGCGCCGACCGGTCACTTGCGCCGCTATGCCGCGATCGGCGAGCTTCTTGGTGAGTTGTTGTTCGATCTCCGCAATCGACGTCCGATAGCGCTCGGCGATCGCATTCAATCGCGCGCTCACGACCTCATAGGCTTCTGGATTGATCTCGCGGAACGACAGGTCCTCGAGCTCCTCGCGCATTTCATGCATGCCCATGCGGCCGGCGAGCGGGGCATAGATATCCAATGTCTCTTCCGCATTGCGCCGGCGCGCTTCCGGCGGCATGAAATGCAGCGTCCGCATGTTGTGCAGCCGGTCGGCGAGCTTGACCAAGAGCACACGCACGTCGTCAGCGATCGCCAGCAGGAGCTTGCGCAGGTTCTCGGCCTGCTTGGCTTCCTTGGTGACCAGATCGAGCTTTTTCAGTTTGGTGAGACCTTCGACCAGCGCGCCAATGTCCGGCCCAAACAGACTGTCGATTTCCGCGCGTGTGGCCTCGGTATCCTCAATCGTATCATGCAACAGCGCCGCGGCGATGGTGGCGTCGTCGAGCTTGAGGTCGGTGAGGATGGCCGCCACTTCCAGCGGGTGCGAGAAATAAGGATCGCCGGAGGCGCGCCGCTGCTCGCCATGCGCCTTCATGGCATACACATAGGCCCGGTTGAGCAGTCCCTCGTTGGTGTCCGGATTGTAGCGGCGCACCCGCTCGACCAGCTCAAATTGTCGCATCATTTTGAACGGGCGGGCCGGCGGCGGCGCTTTTTCGAGAATCTGCGGCGCGGACGCCGGCACGGGAGCCCGCTCGAGCGGCGCCCGCGTGGGCGACTGTTTCTGCATCCGCGGCAAATTGTCCGAGCGTGCGCGCATAAAGACTCAGCCTGTCACGCCGCCCGAAACCGCCGGAAGGCGCCCCGGCGGCCCTTTCCGATCAATAGATATCACCTCGTTCGGCCTTGACCGCAAGAGATCGCCGATTCTGGTTGACGAAATGACCAACGGCCCGGCTATTGGCCGGGCCGTTATGTAAAATTAATATCAATCAGCCAAGAAAGCGGTTACTCCGCCTCCTCTTCCGGCGGCTCTTCCG
>JAKAMD010000460.1 GCA_021823875.1 Pseudomonadota bacterium
GCGTGAACCGCCGACGGGTCCGCTGACCGACGGCCGCTTCGGCCGGCGGTCAGCGGACGCGGCTCACGCCTTTTTGATCAGCCGTGTGATCCAGACGAGAATCACCGCCCCGATGAAGGCGACGATGAGCGAACCGATCAGGCCGCCGCCGTGCCAGATCCCGAGCGCCCCGAACAGCCAGCCGCCCAACAGGGCACCGAGGACCCCGAGCACGATGTCCATCACGACGCCGTAGCCGCCGCCCTTCATCACCTTGCCGGCGCCCCAGCCCGCAATCAGACCGATGATTATCCAACTGATAATACCCATGGTGACTCCCCTTCACAGCCGCAGGTCTTGTCTACCGATCGCGCGAGCACGTGTGATTCGCCCGCGGATCGGGCGTGTCAGCCCGTACCCGGGAAGTATAACGCCGGGGAACGATTTGCGCGCAGGTACACCGCCTTCGGGCATCAGCCTGTGAAAAGGCACGGTGTTCTTCGCCGCGCCGTAGCCGCGCGTTGTGCCGTGGCGAGCATGATTGCGAATCGGTGCAATCTTGTGATCAACTGCGGCGTACCGGTCCATCGGACTGGAACAGGGGTCATGGTGCATCCCGGGCAAAGCGGTTCACGCAAGGCGTCTGCGTTCCGTCCAAGCCATTCCGCGGTTTTGGTCACCTTCGTGCTCCTGCCGTGCATTGCCGAGCCCTGCCGGCAGCGGCCGGCACCCTCGGTGTCACCCGATCCGCCGACCGGATCGACCGGTCCCGGTGACGGTAGCGGCTTGCGGGGACGGGACCGACCCGCGCGCCCGCGCGATATTCGGGGATCAGGTCCGCCTGGACACACGTACGGGCATGTGGGTCTACCCGACCATGCTGGTCGAGCCGCAAGCCTATCGGCAAAGCGCCGTGCTGCGCCTGAAATCCGCGGCTTTTCCGGCGGCGCGCGATGCGCGTCCGCGCGGACCAGTTGCGTTTCGGCACGACCAGGTACCGCACCTCGATCTCCAAGGGCGTTACCACGGTGGTGCCAAAGGACCGGATCATGACGGTTCCAATCCATATTCCGCCGAGCCCGCAGGCGCTCGCCGAGGCCGCTCAGCAAATGCTGCTGTGGCAGCAGTTCAAGCAGCCGCCAGACCTCGTCCGGGAGCAGGCACCGCTCGGCTTCGGCTATTTCACCTACAACCTGGCGCGCCGTGCGCTGCGGCGAAACCCGGTCGGCTGCGCGGAGAATGTCGTGCTTGCCCGAACGATGGAACCGATCGCCTTCGATACCTTCGACGGTACCCGCGTCATTCCGGACGGTGCCAAACAGACCGTCCTGCAGTGGGAACTCGTCGAGGCGGTATGTGCAAGGGAGGCCGGCCATCCCAACGAGCGGCACGGATTGACGAAGGACGAGATCGAGGCGCAGATTGCCGCGGTCAGGCACGCAATAGCCGGGATCGCCAAAAACCAACGGTGTAAGGCCGTGAGCCGCTGGCCGATTTCAACTACTTCATTCGGCGGCGCCGCGACGGCCGCGCCGGAGTTCCAGACCGAGGTGACGATGAGCGAGCGATTGCCTATCTATGCACGTGGTCCGGCATTGACGCGGCGGTCGGCGTTGCAGCTCCTGGGGGCATTGGCAGCCGTTCCGCTGATGGGGGCTGCGGCGCTCGAACCGCGACGACGACTGATCGACGTCCATCATCACTTCATCCCACCGGGATACCGCGAGTTCTTTATATCCGCCCGTGGACCCGGCGGAGCGCACCTCGAGGTTCCGCCGACGAACTGGAATCTCGAGAGAGACATCGAAGGCATGGCGCGCGCCGGCTCGACGCGTGCCGTCTTGTCGATGTTCGTGCCTCCGCAGTTGGGAACCGTCGCGTCGCGAGCCAAGCTGGCGCGACAGATCAACGAATACGGTGCCCGGTTGTGCACCGACCGGCCGCAGTCATTCGCGCACTTTGCCGCACTGCCACTGCCGGACGTGGATACGAGCCTCGCGGAGATCGCGTACTCGGTGGACGTGCTGAAAGCGAGCGGATTCTGCGTCTATACGAACATCGGCGATCAATGGCTCGGTACGCCGCGCCTGGATCCGATCTTCGCGGAATGGAACCGCCGTGGATCGGTCGTATTCGTTCACCCGACGACCGCCAATTGTTGTCACGACCTGTTGCCCGGAATACCGGACAACATCATCGAGTACGGTGTCGATACGACACGGGCGATCGCCAGCATCGTGTTCGGCGGATACACCGTCCGCTTCCCGCGGATTCGATTCATCTTAGTCACGGCGGCGGCACGGTTCCGTTCATGATCGAGCGATTCCTCGGCGGGACCTCGGCGCAGCTGATTCCCGGCGTGACGACCGAAGGTCAAGCGGGCCCGTACGTGCCGCGGCAGCCGAATGGGGGCGCCCTCGCCGCACTGCGCGGCTTCCATTACGATACGGCCCAATGCGCGAACCCGATCGCGATGCGTGCGCTGAAGACCTTGGTGCCGGTGGCGCAAATCCTGTTCGGGACCGATTATTTCTACCGGTCGGTTCGCGAGACCGCCGATTCACTGGAGAACTGCCGCGTCTTCAGTCGCGCGGAACTCGTGGACATCGAACACCGAAACGCACGGCATCTGCTCCAACTCGGCTGAGTCGAGACCCACGTCGAACGCACCGTAGTGACATAGGCACCACTGAGTATTGTTGGTGAGCAGCAGCGAAAATCAGATTATTGCGTTCAGGTCACAAGCGCTGCTGGCGTCAGACGTTTGCGCAATAAAATGCAGAAAGTCTCAGCCGCATTTTCGCGGGATATTCCTCGAAAAATAAGCATCCATATCCGCCAAAGAAAATACATTGGAAAGAAGAAGCTGAAATAGCCGCTAGCATAAAATGGCTTTACCTCAACCACTTCAAATCCAATTTTGTCCGCCATCAACCTGTAATCCTTGATCGAAGCACGTGAGTAGTATGCTTTGAATCCTTGGTCGTTTCTGGACTGGAGATAGA
>JAKAMD010000053.1 GCA_021823875.1 Pseudomonadota bacterium
GGCCTGTGGGGCCTGATCGCAGAACGCTTCGGCTGGCAGGCGCTGCCGCTGCAGCGTCATCTGGTGCTGGCGGCGGACAAGCAAAGCGAGGGAGCCAAGCCATGAGCCCCGTGATCGACATCTACAGCCACATCTATCCGGAACGCTTCTTCCAGGAAATGAACCGAGTGGCGCCCAAGCTCGGCAATATCGCAAAGCGCCTGCGCACCATCACCAAGCTGTTCGATCTCGACGCCCGCTTCAAGGAGATGGACACCTTCGGCGACTACCGGCAGATCATCTCGCTGCCCAATCCGCCGATCGAGGCCATCACCACCCCGGACATCGGCTTGCAGCTCGCGCGCATCGCCAATGATGCCATGGCCGAGCTCTGCCAAAAGCACCCGAAGCGCTTTCCGGCCTTCGCCGCCGCCCTCTGCCTGACCGACGTCGAGGGCTCGGTCGCCGAAGCACGGCGCGCCATCAAGGATCTCGGCGCGCGCGGCGTGCTGATCTACACCGACATCGCCGGCGAGCCGCTCGACCAGCCGAAGTTCGAGCCGATCTTCGCAGCCATGGCCGAGCTCGACGCGGCGGTCTGGCTGCATCCGGCGCGCACCGCGGCGATGACGGATTACCCCGGCGAACCGAAATCGCGCTACGAGATGTGGTGGTGCCTGGGCTGGCCCTATGACACCTCGGTCGCCATGATCCGCATGGTGTTCTGCGGCCTGTTCGACCGTTATCCGAAACTCAAGGTCATCACCCACCACCTCGGCGGCATGATCCCCTATTACGATGGCCGCATTGGGCCCGGTCTGCAGGTGCTGGGCGCGCGCACCTCGGACGAGGATTATTCGCAGGTGCTGCCGTCCTTGAAGCGGCCGCACATGGACTACCTGCACGACTTCTATGCCGACACCGCCATGTTCGGTGGCGGCGTGCACGCCACGCGCTGCGGGTTGGAATTCTTCGGCGCCGATCATGTGGTGTTCGCGACCGACGCACCGCTTGGACCCATCGCGCCGACCATCAAGACGGTGGAAGGTCTCGGCCTGTCGGCGGAGGGCCGGCGCAAAGTTTTCGTCGGCAATGCCGAGAAGCTGCTGAATATGACGCTTGCGTAAGCGCTGGTAACCGCCTGCGGATTTGGTCACCGCAGATCAAGCGGTCGGACAAGCACGACGTCGTCCGACCGCGAGAAACGGCGCCTCACACGGCAACCGCGTGCGCTCGCTCACTGTCGGTCTGCGCCGAAGGCTCGCCGAACTCATTCGAGAGCGCGCGGGCGGCGGTGGTGATTTCGTCGCGCATGAGCGCAATGTGCGCGTCGTCGGCGCGCATCAACGGCGTCGAGGCGCTGATCGCGCCGACGACGGTGCCGGCCTGATCGCGAATGGCGGCGCCGACGCAGATCACGCCCGGCAAATGCTCCTCGCGGTCAAACGCATAGCCATTGCGGCGCACCTTGCGGAGGGATTCGAGCAGCACCGGCAACTCGGTAATCGTGTTGTCGGTAAAGCGCTTCAGGCCGCCAGCAAGAATGCGGTGGATCTCGTTCTCCGGCAGCCATGCCAGGATCGCCTTGCCAATCGAGGTGGCATGCGGCGCCTCGACCTTGCCGATCTTGCCGGTGCCGACGCGCACGGCATGGCGTGCCTCCAGGAAGGCCAGGGTCACCACGGCATTACCTTGCCGCGCGGCGAGATGAACGGTCTCACCGGTGGCCCGGTTGATCGCCTCCAGATAGGGCTGGGCACGGCGCGGCAAGTCGACCTGCAGGCAGGCATGGCTCAGGGCGCAGATACGCGAGCCGAGCGCATAAAGCCGCCGGCCCGGCACCTTGGCCGCAAAGCCGCGCTTGATCAGCGTCGCCAGCAGATGATGGCAAGTAGAGATATTGAGCCCGGTGCGGTTGGCGAGGTCGGTGAGCGTGGCTTCACCGCCGGCCTCGGCAATCGTCTCCAAAAGATAGAGGGCACGGTCGACCGACTGGATGCTGTGGCGATCGCCCGCGGCTCGTTCCGTGACCCGGCCGGCCGGCGCGCCGGGACCGGGTAGAATTCTGGCGTCCATTTTTTGTTTCTCCCTGACGATGCAAGGGAAATCGCAGCGCCCAGAGGAGTCAAGCAAGATTTTCCAAGCGAGGAACTTGATTTTCAAATCATGAAATAAAAAACCCGCCAAAGGCGGGCGGATTCATTCTTGTTATTGCGGAAATCGCTCCGGAAACCTGCCTCTACCTGCCGCGATCGCCCAGGTTAGGCCGCAGCCCCCCGAAATTCCGGGATGGCCTCGCGCAGCACCTTGTCGATGGCGGCTCGCTCATTGTGCGCCAAGCCCTGCTCAAGCATCGCCAACCATGTGCGCACAGCTTCGAGCGAGGGCTGCACGGGCTTGGCCGCGACAATGCCGGGAATACCGATCTCGGCGCTTTCTTCCTCCCGCGCGAACAGAATTTCGTGCAACCGCTCGCCCGGACGAACCCCAGTGAAAACGACCTCGATGTCGCGGCCGGGCTCAAGCCCACTCAGCCGGATGATGCGTTCGGCCAGATCGACGATTTTCACCGGCTGCCCCATGTTGAGCACATAGACCGAGACGTCGTCGCGGCGCGGTCCCAGTGCGTGGCTGGCGGCGGTGATGACCAGATCGCAAGCCTCGCGGATGGTCATAAAGTAACGCACCATGTCGGGATGGGTAACGGTGACCGGACCGCCAGCCTCGATCTGCGCCTTGAACTTCGGCACGACCGAGCCGTTGGAGGCAAGCACATTGCCAAACCGCACCGAAATCAGGCGCAGGCCGGGTTTAGCCGCGCCTTGATGGGCGGCATTGCTGTCGAGCGCCTGACAGTACATTTCCGCCAGCCGCTTCGTCGCGCCCAACATGGACACCGGCTCAATCGCCTTGTCGGTGGAGATCATCACCATAGCAGCGGCACCGGCGCTGGCGGCCGCATCGGCGACGTTGACCGAACCGAAGACATTGGTCTTCACCGCCTCCGCCCAATCCCGTTCGAGGATGGGTACGTGTTTGAGTGCGGCGGCGTGGAAGACCATGTCCGGCTTGAAGGCGGTGAACAGGTCCTGGATGCGGGCGCGGTCGCGCACGTCAGCGATGTGGCCGGAGATGGCGGCCTTGCTGCCCTTGGCGGCGAGCGTTTCCATCACCGCATGCAGCGCCGGCTCCGAATTCTCCACCACCAGCAGCCGCGCGGCGCCGAAGGCGACCAGACGATGGCAGATTTCCGAACCGATCGAGCCGCCGCCACCGGTGACAATGATCGCCTTGCCGCTCACGAAGCTCTCGATGCGCTCATAATCGATGCGTACGCTCGGGCGCAGCAGCAGATCTTCCACCGCCACCGGCGCAAGTTGAATGGGACCGCCGGTATCGAGCGAGGGCAACCGGTTGACGGAGAGGCCCAGGCGGCGCGCGCGCACCAGGATTGATTCCGGATGAGCCTCCGACGACATGGCCGACGGCGTCAAGATCAGCCGCATCACATGGGTCCCGCGGCCGGCGAGATCGGCCGTGACCCGCTCGACGTCTTCCAGATCGCCGAGGACGGAAATGCCACGGACCGACTGGGCGCGATCCGCAACAGATGGCGACAAGATGCCGACCGGCCAGATCTTCCTGACTGCGCCGCTTTCGATCGCGCGCAGCAGCACTTCCGCGTCGGCGGCGTTACCGATCACCAGGGTCGGGGTTGCATCGGCCACCTTGGCGCGCTGGAGCGTGCGCGCGTAGCGAAAATAGCGATAGGCGACCCGCGAGCCGCTCAGGAAAAACATCTGTAGGAACCAATACAGCAAGATGGTGATCTTGCCGAAGAAGAAGGCGCCGAGGACGTTGGGCGCGAGCAAGATGTAATCGAGCACCAGCAGCGAGAGGGAGAGGACTGTGGCGGCGCGGAAGATATTGTAGAGGTCGGGCAGCGAGGTGAAGCGCCATTTGTTCCGGTGCAGACCGAAGATGAAATAGACCCCCGCCGCATAGAGCAGGAACAAGGGCAGGAATTTGAGTGCCGGCAACCGCTGATAGAACTGCTCGTCCGGAAAGCGCATCACGAAGGTGAGCACGATCGCCACGGCGGTGGCGACCACGTCATGCAGGACGATCAGAATCTGGCGGGGGGTCAATCGTAAGAAATTCGGCATCGGTGAACAGGCTGCGCTCGCGTGTGGACCCCAGTGGCGGTCGGTCAACAGCATGAATTATAAGGAATTTAGCCGGAATGGAATGGCCTTGAAACGGCCATCCTCGAAGCGCCATCGACTGGGTAGCTCGGCGTCCGCCATTTGCCAGGAAGCCCGGTAGGCCACCGCTAGCTCGTCGCGCAAGGAAACCTTACGCCACCGTCGTCGACGGAGAACGTCGCAACGCCGAACACCTTCCCGGGCTCACTGTCCGCCCGCCTGCGATCTTGGGCGGCGTGATCCAACTCCTGGCATCGCGCGCCAGCCTTGGCCATTTTCGTTCGGACCCTGATACCCGCCGTCAAAAGCGGGCGGAATGGGACCGAAAACATTTGTGAATTTCCCTGACCGCGGGGAATTTGCTAGGCGGGGGGTGCGCCCGCCCCCGCGGCGCGCCGGATTCCACCAACCAGACCTCTTCCATGTCCGATTCCGATAGCGGCACGTCCCGCGCCCGCCTTTTGACCGCGCTCGCGCTGCTTTGGCTCGTCGGAACGGCGCTGCGGCTGACCATCCTGGCGGTGCCGCCGGTCATCCCGCTCATCCATGACGACCTTAATCTCAACGCCACCCAGATCGGCGTGCTGACCGGCCTGCCCTCGATCATGCTGGCGATGGCAGCGGTGCCGGGCTCATTGCTGATCGCGCGGCTGGGCGTGCGCGCCGCCATGATCGTCGGGCTGGCGCTGACCGCGCTCGGCGGCGCGCTGCGCGGTGCGCTGCCCGACATCTACTGGCTCTATGTCATGACGGTCGCCATGGGCGCCGGCGTCGCCATCTTGCAGGTGACCATGCCGCCGGCGGTGCGCGCCTGGGCGCCGCAGCGCATCGGCTTCGCGACCGCGGTCTACACCAACGGCCTCCTGGTCGGCGAAGTGCTGCCGGTCGCATTGATGCTGCCTTTGGTGCTGCCGCTGGTCGGCAGCTGGCAATGGGGCTTCGCCTTCTGGAGCGTGCCGGTCGCGGCCATCGCTCTTATTGTTCTACTGTTCGCGCCCAGACCGGCCGAGGTGAACGGCTCGGGGGCGGCGCCGCGCCGCCGCTGGTGGCCGGATTGGCGTTCGTCGTTGATCTGGAAGCTCGGCGTCATGCTCGGCACCGTCAATGCCATGTATTTCGCCACCAATGCCTTCATCCCCGACTATCTCACCCATCACGGCGAAGGACACCTGATCAGCGCCTCGCTCACCGCCCTGAACGCCGGGCAGATTCCGGCTTCCGCGCTGCTGTTGATGTTCGTGAGCCGGCTCGAGCTCCGGGCCTGGCCCTATGTCGTGTGCGGACTGATCTGCATTGCCGCCGTGGCCGGCATCGTGTTCGGCACCGGGGTGGTGGTGATCGCCGGCGCTACGCTGATGGGCTTTGGCGCCTCCTCGATCCTGATCCTGGTACTGGCGCTGCCGCCGCTCTTGGCACCACCGCACGACGTGCACCGCGTCACCGCCGCCATGTTCACCATCAGCTACAGCTGGGCGGTGGTGGTACCGATCATCAGCGGCATGCTGTGGGATACGACCGGTATTGCAGCCATGGCCTTCCTGCCGATTGCGATCTGCGGCATCATTCTCGGCTTGGTGGCGCCCGCGGTGAACCACGTTCGGCGCCGAGAAGCGGAAGAGGACATCTAGGACATGCGGCCGATCCCGGTGGGCGCCAAGGGTACATTCACGCTGACGGTGACGCCGGCGAATTTGGCCAGCCAGTTCAAGGACACCGAACTGCCGCCGGTCTTCGCCACGCCCTGGATGGTGACGATCATGGAGAACGCCGCGCTCAACGCGGTACGGCAATATCTCGAACCGGGCGAGAGCGTGGTCGGCACCGAAGTGAATGTGCGGCATCTGGCGGCAACGCCGGTCGGGCATAAGGTCACCGCCGAGGCGGAAGTTACCAAGGTTGACGGCCGCCGCCTCGAGTTCAAAGTGAGCGCGCACGACGAAACCGAAAAGATCGGCGAAGGCACGCACGAGCGCATGGTGGTCGACCGCGCGCGGCTCGATAAGCGGCTCAAGGCCAAGATGACCGGCGTTATATAGAGCGGTTGCCGGCGGCTCAGCGCCGGCCGGCGTTCCGCGGCGACAGCCGGTCAAACAGCACGGTGGTGATCCAGCCGGTGGTGACGCCGACGAAGGCGCCGGCGATTACGTCGCTGAGGAAATGGAAATTGGCACCGATGAGGCCGACCGCCACCGCCAGCCCGGCCAACAGATAAAGCGACTTCAGACGCGGATAGCAGATCCAGAGCACCGACAGCACGGCGCAGGTCGCGGCCATATGGCCGGAGGGAAAGGATTCGTAGCCGCCACCGCCGTGAAACCAATGGAAGCCGTAGACGCCGTCGCGGATGAAGGACGGATTATTGTTGATCCAGGTTTCCGGCCAGGTGCGTCCGAATACCAGTTTGAGCTGGTTTTTGAACGCCTGCACCATGGTCACGCTCAGGCTGCACAGCACCATGGTCGCCGGGAGCGGCGCCAAGGCGCGGCCGGCCAGCCCCCATAGGCCGAGCACGACAAAGACAATCACCGCCGCCGGGATCAGCGGATCGGGAATATGGGTGAGCGGTTCAACCGCCGAGCGCGCTTGATGCGGCAGTTCCTGATGGACGAACAGTGCGATCGGACGGTCGAGCCATTGGTAAGCGATCACCACGGCGAGGGTGACCAGAAGCAGAGCCGTCAGCCAGCGTTGCAAAGGTTTCATGAGGTCGGCCTAGAGGACGCGGGTCGCGGTGCTTTTGGGCACGCAATTCGGGCCCCGACAAGACCGGCCGCGCCGACTGGTGGTTATCCCATGGCAGTGTTTGAAGATTTTTCGCTTGACCCGCTGCAACGCCAGCGACCTTGCCAACCGGCCTATGGCATAGTACTCAGGCATCAATAAGAAGCCCTCAGATATCTATTCTGATGTTCCAGACATGATCACTGCGGCGCAAATGCGGGCCGCCCGCGCCCTGCTCGGCATCGACCAGCGCGAACTGGCGCAACGCGCGGGGCTGTCGCTGCCGACCATCCAGCGCATGGAAGCGAGCGACGGCGTGGTGCGCGGCAATGTCGATTCGCTGATGAAGCTGGTCGACGCGCTCGCCGCCAACGGCATCGAGCTGATCGGCGATGGCGCCGCCTCCAACAGCGGAGGCCGCGGGGTGCGGCTCAAGACCGAGGGCGGTCGCCTATGATCATCGAAGCGCTGTATGGCGTCGCCGTCCTGCTGGTGCTGGCACCGGTGGCGGTCGCGCTCGGTGCGACGTCGCGTGCGACGCCGATCGTCTACGGCGTCACCCTCGTCGTAACTTTGATGCTGGGGGTGATCGGCGTGGCGAGCCTCTACGGCGAAACCGGCCACGCCACCAGCGTAACGCTGCCGCTCGGCCTGCCCTGGCTGGGCGCACACTTACGCATCGATGCTCTCAGCGCCTTCTTCCTGGTGGTAGTCAATCTCGGTGGCGCCACCGCCAGCCTCTACGCGCTCGGGTACGGCCGGCACGAGGAAACGCCGGGCCGCGTGCTGCCGTTCTATCCCGCCTATCTCGCCGCCATGAACCTGGTGGTCCTCGCCAACGACGCCTTCTCTTTCCTGGTGGCGTGGGAGTTCATGTCGCTAACCTCCTGGGCGCTGGTGATCGCGCATCACCGCGACCAGGAAAACATGCGCGCCGGCTATGTCTACCTGTTGATGGCGAGCTTCGGCACGCTGACACTGCTGCTCGCCTTCGGGCTGCTGGCCGGTGCCGGCGGTAATTACGCCTTCGACGCCATACGCGCGGCGCACCCGTCGGCCGCGCTCGCCGCGCTGGTGCTGATCCTGGCGCTGATCGGCGCCGGCTCGAAGGCGGGCGTGGTGCCCCTGCACGCTTGGCTGCCGCTGGCCCATCCGGCCGCGCCCAGCCAAGTCTCCGCGCTGATGAGCGGCGTGATGACCAAGGTCGCGGTCTATGGCTTCGTGCGGATCGTGTTCGACCTGCTTGGCGCACCGCAATGGTGGTGGAGCATGCTGGTGCTCGCGATCGGCGGCATCACTGCGGCCATGGGCGTGCTCTACGCGCTGATGCAGCACGATCTGAAACGGCTGCTCGCCTATCACACAGTGGAAAACATCGGCATCATCTTCATCGGCCTCGGTCTCGCGCTCGCCTTTAAGGCGGAAGGATTGGAATGGGCCGCCGCGCTGGCGCTCACCGCGGCACTGTTCCACGTGTTCAATCACTCGGTGTTCAAGAGCCTGTTGTTCTTCGGCGCCGGCAGTGTGCTGAGTTCAACCGGCGAGCGCGACATGGAGCATCTCGGCGGGCTGATCCACCGCATGCCGCAGACCGCCTTCGTATTCCTGGTCGGCTGCGTGGCGATCTCGGCACTGCCGCCGCTCAACGGCTTCGTCTCCGAATGGCTGACCTTCCAGGCCATCCTGCTCAGCCCGCAATTGTCGTCTTGGGGCCTGAAATTGCTGGTGCCGGCAGTCGGCGCGCTCTTGGCGCTGTCGGCGGCGCTGGCCGCCGCGTGTTTCGTGAAAGCCTTCGGCGTCACCTTCCTCGGCCGCCCGCGAACGGAAGCCGCCGCCAAAGCGGAAGAGACCGACAGTAATTCGCTTGCCGCCATGGTCTTCCTGGCGGCGCTCTGCCTCGTCGCCGGCGTGCTGCCCGGCATCTTCCTCGACGCGCTGGCGCCGGTGTCGCATGCGCTGATCGGCGCCCGCATGCCGCACCAGGCCGGGCTGCAATGGCTGACCATCGTACCGATCGCGGAAAGCCGCAGCTCCTATAATGGACTGTTGGTGTTCCTGTTCGTGGTGATGTCGGGTACGCTGGCGGCCTCCGCTATCCACCGACTCGCCTCCGACAAATTGCGGCGCGGGCCGGCCTGGGACTGCGGCTATCCCGATCCTAGCCCAGCCACGCAATACACCGCGTCAAGCTTCGCACAGCCTATCCGCCGCGTGTACGGCACGCTGGTGTTCCGCGCGCGCGAGATCGGCGAGATGCCGCCGCCCGGCGCCATGACGCCGGCGAAGCTGCATGTGGATATCCGCGATCTGATTTGGGACGCCGCCTACGCGCCGATTGCCAACCTGATTGCGGTCGCGACTGAAAAGTTGAACGTGCTGCAATTTCTCACCATCCGCCGCTATCTCACGCTGGTGTTCGCTGCGCTGGTGCTGCTGCTTCTGGTGCTGGCGATATGGCAATGATCCGCGATTTCGCTCTGCAATGTACCGAGATGCTGCTGGTGCTGCTGCTCAGCCCGCTGCTCACCGGCTTCGTGCGCAAGGTGAAGGCGCGGCTCTTGCGCCGGCAGGGGCCGCCGCTGCTGCAGCCCTATCGCGATCTGGTGCGGCTGATGCGCAAGGAGGTGGTGCTGGCGGAAAGCGCCTCCTGGCTGTTCCGCGTTATTCCCTACATCGTGTTCGCCGGCACTTGGGTGGCCGCCGCGCTGGTGCCGACATTCCGCACAGGCCTCATGTTCTCCTGGTCGGCCGATCTGATCGCCATCATTGCGTTGCTCGGCAGCGCGCGCTTTTTCCTGGCGCTGGCCGGACTCGATGTCGGTACCGCCTTCGGCGGCATCGGGTCGAGCCGCGAGGTGATGATCGCGTCACTCGCCGAACCCGCCATGCTGATGATCGTGTTCACCCTGGCGTTGATCGCGGGCTCCACGCAGCTCTCGACCATGGCCGCTTTCATGGCCTCCTCGGTGGTAGGCCTGCGCGTGTCGCTGGCGCTTGGATTATTGGCGTTGATCATGGTGGCGATCGCCGAGAACGCGCGCATTCCCGTCGACAATCCGGCCACCCATCTCGAACTGACCATGGTGCACGAGGCCATGGTGTTGGAATATTCCGGCCGTCATCTGGCGCTGATCGACCTCGCCTCCGAGCTGAAGCTGCTGCTCTACGTCTCGCTAATCGGCTGCCTGTTCACGCCCTGGGGAATCTCCGGCCCGGTGGAGACGCCGCAGGCCCTGATCATCGGCGTCATCGCGTATGGCGCCAAGCTCGCGGTTGGCGGTTTCCTGCTGGCCGTGTTCGAGACCGCCATCGCCAAGATGCGGGTGTTCCGGGTGCCGGAATTTCTCGGCGCCGCGCTGATGCTCGGCCTGCTCGCCACGCTGCTGATGTTCGTCTCAAGGAGCTTGTAATGCTGCGTGCCCACATACACGACGTCATTCCGGGACGCGAGCGCCCGCGAGCGAACCCGGAATCCACAATCCGCAGCACTGTGGCGTATGGATTCAGAGTTCCGGCCTTCGGCCGGCCCCGGAATGACGAAGAGGGACGGCGCTGATGGGCACCCTCACTTTCGACGTAGCCCATCTGCTCGCCGGCTCGTTGGTGCTGGTGAGCGTCATGATGCTCTACCAGGACCGGCTCTACGCACTGCTCAACGTCTATGCGCTGCACGCGCTAGTGCTGGCGGCTTCGGTCGCCTGGCAGGCCTTCGTGCAGGATGCGCCGCACCTCTACGTCACCGCCGCCATCGCCCTCATCTTCAAGGCCGTGATCATCCCGGTGGCGCTGCACCGGATCATCGTCAGGCTCGGCATCCACCGCCAGATCGAGAACGTGGTCGGCGTCGGCCCGACCATGCTGCTCGGCATGGGGCTGGTGGCGCTCTCCATGGTGGTCATGCTGCGGGTGACGACGGAAGCCGACCCGCTGGCGCGCGAGGATCTCGCCTTCGCTTTGTCGGTGGTGCTGCTCGGCCTGTTGATGATGGTGACGCGGCGCAACGCGGTCAGCCAGGTGGTCGGCTTCATGTCGCTGGAGAACGGGTTGGTACTGGCGGCGACTGGCGCCAAGGGCATGCCGCTGGTGGTGGAGATTTCCGTGGCCTTCTCGGTGCTGATCGCCTTCATCGTGATCGGCATCTTCCTATTTCGCATCCGCGAGCGCTTCGATACCGTCGACGTGCAGGCGCTCGACCGTTTCCGGGGAGAGCGCGGATGACGTTCGACGCGCTCATCGGCGTGTTGCTGATCCCTGCCGTTTCGGCGGCGCTGCTCGCCGTACTGCCCGGCTACAAGCTGACCGCGCGGCTCAACGTGCTAGCGGCCTTGCTGACCTTCACCACCGCGGTGTCGCTGTTCGCGGTCGAGCCCCGCTCCGGCTCCTATCTGCTGGTCGACGACCTCAACAAGGTGTTCATCGTGCTGACCACCTTCGTCGGCCTTACCACCGCGGTGTTCAGCGCGAGCTACATCGGCCACGAGATCGAGATCGGCCGGCTGACGCCGCGTTCCGTACGCTTCTATCACGCCATGTACCAGACGCTGATGTTTGCGATGAATCTGGCGCTCATCGCCAACAATATCGGCCTGATGTGGGTGGCGATCGAGCTCGCCACCCTCACCACCGTGCTCATGGTCGGCATCTACCGCACGCATGAGGCGCTGGAAGCGGCCTGGAAATATTTCATCCTCGGCAGCGTCGGTATCGCGCTAGCGCTGTTCGGCACCATCTTGGTCTATATGGCGGCGCGCCCGGTGATCGGCGAAGGCCTTTACGCCATGGTGTGGACGGTGCTGATCACCAAGGCGGCACGCTTCGACCCGGCGCTCTTAAACGTCGCCTTCGTGTTCCTGCTGCTCGGCTACGGCACCAAGGTCGGCCTCGCCCCCTTGCACGCCTGGCTGCCGGATGCGCATGCCGAGGGTCCGACCCCGATTTCGGCCGTGCTGTCCGGCCTGCTGCTCAACGTCGCGCTCTACGCACTGCTGCGTTTCAAGATGCTGCTGGCGCTGAACCCCGGCGCCATCGCGCCCGGGCCGCTGATGGTGACGCTCGGGCTGATCTCCTGCCTTTTCGCCGCCTTCATGCTGTACCGGCGGCGCGACATCAAACGCCTGTTCGCCTACTCCTCGATCGAGCACATGGGCATCATCGTGTTCGCCTTCGGCATGGGCGGACCGCTCGCCAATTTCGCCGGCCTCTTGCATATGACCATGCATTCGCTGACCAAGTCGGCGATCTTCTTCGCGGTCGGGCATATCTCGCAGGTGAAGGGCACGCAGAAGATCGCCGACATAGGCGGGCTGACGGTCACCCATCCGGTGCTCGGCTGGGGCCTGGTGCTGGGCGTGGTGGCGATTGCCGGCCTGCCGCCGCTCGGCATCTTCATGAGCGAGTTCCTGGTGGTGTCGTCGACCTTCGCGCGCGAGCCATGGCTCGCGATCGTGCTGGTGCTCGCCATCCTGGTCGCGCTCGGCGGCCTGTTCCTGCGGCTCAATACCGTTGCCTTCGGCGAGCCGCGCGGACCGGCGGCGCCGGCGGAAGCGTCCTACGTGCCGATGTTCGCGCATCTCGCGCTGGTGTTCATGGCCGGCATCTATATGCCGCCGGCCCTGGTCGCCGGCTTCGAAAATGTCGCTCGCTTGTTGGGTTAGCCGGCCATGAAATCGACCTACACAGCCGTGACCGAGCAAGGCTGGAACCAGGCCATCGAAGAACTGGCGGCCGGGCGCTACACCCTGCTCAGCCTGTGGGGCGATGTTGGCATCGTGCGCCTGGCGCTGATCGACGAGAACGACGGCGAGATCGCCGTGCTCAGTTACGCCTGCGCGGACGGCAAATACCCAAGCGTTGGCGCCAAGCACCCGGCGGCGCTCAGGCTCGAGCGCGCCATGCACAGCCTGTTCGGATTTGAAGCGGTGGGCTCACCCGACACACGGACGTGGCTCGATCTCGGCTTCTGGGACGTGCAGCACCCGCTCGGAAAGCCGCAGCCGGCGCAGACGCCGACGCCTTACGAATTCCTCCCGGTCGAAGGTGAAGGCTTGCACCAGATTCCGGTCGGGCCGGTGCATGCCGGCATTATCGAGCCCGGCCATTTCCGCTTCACCGCCAATGGCGAGCACGTGGTGCGGCTGGAACAGCGCCTGGGCTATGTGCACAAGGGGATCGACGGCCTCATGCAAGGGGCGGAGATTGGACGCGCGGCCAAGCTCGCCGGCCGCGCATCGGGCGACAGCACGGTCGCCTATGCCGTGGCCTTCGCCCAGGCGGTCGAGGCGGCGCTGGGCATCGCGGTGCCGCGCCGTGCGC
>JAKAMD010000461.1 GCA_021823875.1 Pseudomonadota bacterium
CCCAGATGGGCATCTACCGCCTGGGCGAAGGTCTGCACCTGAATGCGTTGCGTTGCGACGATATCCATGCCGTGCTCTTCGACATATCTGCGTGCCTCGCTCGCGGAAAAGGTGTTGAGCGTGCGCCGCGACATGACGTAAAAATCGAGCTCGGCTGCGCGCGGCCCGATGCCGATGTTGAGATTGATGTCGTGCCGCCGGCCGCGGCGCAGGGCCGCATGCAGCGACGGATCCGGCTCGACGTTGACGCCGCGCGCGCCCTGCCGGTAGAACAGATAGGTGTTGTTGTAATACCAGGGGTGATGCGCGCCGATGTCGATGTAGCTGGGTCGGGGGATGTGCAGCAGGTCGAACAGATAGCGCAGGATCAGATCCTCGCCGCACTGGGACCAGGACTTGCGGTAATAAATGCCTGCGCGCCGGCGCAAATAGGCGGCGATCCTGGGCCAGCCCGATTCCGTGTCCGCCAGCGCCTGCGTCAGTTTTTTTAGGCTATGGGCAGTGCTCATGCGTGCTTTACCAGGGTGAACAGGCCCAGCGCATAACGTTGTTGCGCCAGTTCGGCGAGCCGCGCCCCGTCCGGCGCGAGCGTTTCGAGCTTGCCTCCCTCCCGGATCAGCGTGAGTTCGCGCGGCGTCAGCGCATGTTCCAGCGCCAGGCGAATGATAGCTTGCGGATCGACGATGCGCTGGCCATTGAATTCGACGCGGCTGCTTCCGATGGGAACCGACAGGTAGAAAACGCCGTCGCGCCGGAGCAGGTTCGCCATATTGGCGAAACCGCGCTCGAATCCTCCCGGATCGATCGGATCGCCGTAGCGGCCCAGGCCGAAGTGTTCCAGCGCGTGCAGGCAGGAAAGCGAATCGCAATAGTCCTTCATGCCGGCGGCAGGCTGCATGAAATCAGCCTGTTTGAACGTCACCCCCGGAATCTGCGTGCTGATCGGCCGCACGTCGAACACTTCGAGTTCGCGAAAGCTGGCCACATGAGCGACGAATCCATCCACGCGCGAACCGATGTCGACGTGCCGCTGCGGGCGCGCCGCGAAGATCTTCCTCGCCACGAGCAGGTCCTGCCAGAAGTATTCGAGCTTGGTCGCCCCGCCCTCTGCGTACCAGTCGTGCAGGCAGGGCAGCATTTCAAGGCGGCCGCTATAGCCGGAACGAAAGCGAAAATAGTCGCGCGCATAGCGCGGCAGGCCGCGCAGCGAACGCAACATTTTTCTCGGGTCGATGCCGAATTGGTCGCTGAGCAGCCAATAGCCGCGGGCAAGCATGGTTCTGGGATTCATTGTTAGGGAATTTGAGGGGATGTATGCTCTTATCTTATAACGGGCTCGAAGGAAGCATGCAAATGCGTTTATACGGAATCGTCGGCGCGGGAGGGTTCGGCCGGGAAGTCATGCCGGTCGCCGAGGAAATGCTGGCGGCGACCGATAACGCGGAAGCCGAAATCGTATTCGTAGACGAGAACAGGGAGTTGGGCTCAGTCAACGGCCATAGAGTTATCTCTCCCGCCGAATTCCTGGCGAGCGACGCCGACAAGTACTTCAATATTACGATTGCCGAATATGCCATTCGCGAACGATTCGCCCGCGAGCTGGCGGCGAGCAAGGCCAGTCCATTTTCGATTACGGCCCGCAACAGCGTGCGCATGCATGGAAACGTCATCGGTGAAGGCGCCATACTGTGCGCCTACACCACGATTACCTCCAATGCAAAAATCGGGAAGTATTTCCATGCGAACATTTACTCCTATGTTGCGCATGATTGCGTCATCGGGGATTTCGTCACCTTCGCGCCGGACGTGCACTGCAACGGCGGGGTGATGGTCGAAGACTATGCCTACATCGGGACCGGCGCCATCCTCAAGCAGGGGACGCGCGAGAAACCGATCGTCATCGGGCGCGGCGCCGTGGTCGGCATGGGCGCGGTGGTCACGAAGAGCGTGGCGCCCTTTACGACTGTCATAGGCAATCCCGCGGCGCCGCTACGGAAGTGAGAGCGGCGGCCGGCGCAGCGCAAGCGCCGACATCCAGGCGAAATACAGCACGGAAAACGCCACGGCCGCGAGCACGATGCCTGCGGTGCCCAGCCACCAGGCGCCGGCGAAGTTGAGTGCCACGCCCAGCAGTGCGGTGACGATCTTGGCTGTCATCATGGTGTGCGTGCGCATCTGGCTCATCAGGTTGAGCGCAATGGTCTGGCCGGCTGCGAATATGCCTCCCGCAAGCAGCATCCAGGGCAACAGGTGGGATACGCCGGCGTATTCGCGCGCTGCCAGAACCGCGAATATATGCCGGTGAAACATCAGCGACAGCAGGAAGGCCGCGGCCGTGGTGCCCAGGGCAAGTCCGGTCAGGCGCCAGCTCAAGCGGTTGACGTTCGCGTTGCGCCGCTCATCGCTCGCATCGCCCGCGCGCTGGTAGAAGATCGGCGCCAGGAACTGCGTCGCCATGGTGGAGGCCATCGCCATCGGGTAGTACCCCAGCTGGAACAGCGCGGCAAAGGTTCCCACCTCGCGCGTCGTCGCGAACAGTTCCAGCGCCCAGCGATCCGAGGCGAGCTGCACCCAGGTAAAGGCGCCGAAGACCGAGATCGGCCAGGAATATTTCCAGATCTGCCGCTGCCAGTTTCCAGGGTCTGCCGCGGCGCCGCCCGCATGCGTGATCTTGCGAAAAAAAGCAGTTTGGGAGCACAGCACCAGCACGACCGCGAGCGCAAAACCGGTCATGGCCACGGTGCTGCTTGCGCCCAGCCACAGCAGCAAGCCGGCGGCGACCAGAAACCGCGCCCAGGATTCGATTCCCTGGTGCAGCGCCACGATGGCGCGCTGGCGGGCGGCATTCTGGATGCCGTTGAGTATCGCGTTGTAGCCGCTGAGCGTGGCGAAGACCAACGCGGCGGCGGCGATGGCCATCCACTGCACACGCCCGGCGAGCAGCAGTGCGGCCAGCGCAATCAGTGCGAT
>JAKAMD010000462.1 GCA_021823875.1 Pseudomonadota bacterium
CGTCGCCAGATCGTGTGTCGAAGCCGCGACCGCGGCCAGCGGCGGATAATCCCGGGAGGCGCGAAAGCGCGCACCGTCCCGCTCGAAATAAAACACCCGGCAGGACAGCACATTCGCCGCAGCCATGCGCTCACGAAAACCGGCGGGCACTGTTCCAAGATCCTCACCTATGAGCACGCAGCGGTTGCGCTGGCTTTCCAGCGCCGCGATGGCGAGTAAATCTTCGAGCGGATAGCGCACATAGGCGCCAAGCGCGGCCGGCGCGCCGGCTGGAATCAGGAACAACCGCTGCCAGCCCATGACGTGATCGATGCGCAGTGCCCCCATGTGGCGCATGGCCGCGCGAAAAAGCGCGATGACAGGACCATAGCCGCTCCTGCGCAGTGCCTGCGGCGCAAAGGGGACTACACCCCATTCCTGACCCTGCTCGTTGAAGGGATCGGGCGGCGCACCGATACGGGCCTCTCCTGCAAAGAGGCCGCGCTCCGCCCAATGATCCGCGCTCGTCGTGTCAACACTGACAGCCAGATCCCCGTAAAGACCGATGGCCATCTTTTCCCGGGCGAGCGCGGACGCGGCGCCGAGCTGCGTGTCGCATTGCCATTGCAAATATTGCGAAAAGGCGATGCGAGCGGCATGGCTTTCGGCAAATACCTTGGCGCCTGGCGAATCCGCATCCTGGGCCCAGAGCGGCCAGCGGCGCCAATCATGCGTAGCGAAGGCTTCGCACAATGCCTCGAACAAGGCAAACTTGCGGAGCGCGGCGCCGTCACGCGCCACGAAGTCGCGAAACGCCGTAGCGCGCGCATCGCCTGCCGCGAGATGACGCGACTGGAAGATGCCGAACATTTCCTCGAGCGCTGCGTATTTTGCGTGCGCGACCGAGCGGTAATTGACGAACTCGCCGCTATCGCCTTTTCCTGGGCTGCGAACAGCCGCAGCAAATTCCGAGACCGCTGGAATATCGAGATAGAGCGGATTACAGAACAGGCGGCTTGCAGGCGAATAGGGGCTCGCCGCATCCGGCGTATCGCGAAACAAGGCGTGCAGCGGATTGATGCCGACGACATCTGCCCCGGTCGCACCGTCTATCAAGACTTGCAGCGCCGCGAAATCGCCAATTCCCCAATCCCCGGCACGGCGCAAACCATAGAGTTGCGCCACGATTCCCCAATAGCGCCGGCCGGGCCAAGCCTCCGGCAGATAACAGGACGGCGGCGCCACGATCAACAGACTTTCCGCCCGACCGTCATCAAGCACCAGACGATGATAGCCGCTCGGCAGCGCCGACAGGCGCAGCGTACGCCGGGCCATCGCTACGCCGTCTGCCGCGCCCGTCTCCGCGATCGGTAGCTCTGAAAGATCGCAGGTACCCGCAAGACCATCGCCGCCTTCACATATGATCTTCCATTCGGCCGCTCCGGCCGCTGCGACGGGCGCCCGCACGGCGATTTCGCCGGCGGCATTCTCACGCAGCACCTGCACTGGTGGCAGGATTTCGCGCCACTTTTCGTTGTGAAGCGCCGACAGGCTGCCGGCAATCTCGGCGTCGCTCGCGACCGGCAATCCGAGCGCGTGCAGAAGCGCCTGCATCGTCTCCGGCGAGGTTTCGTGCAGGCGGCCCGCGATATCCCAATAGTGCGGCTCGATTCCGGCCGCCTCGGCCAGTTCTCTGAGCGCGCCGTCGCTCATGCCGCAGGCTCCGCGGCGAGCAAGAGCAGCGAATGGGGCGCGATGAAAACGCCGCCGCGCAGCAGCGCATCGTTCGCCTGCGCGTCGACGGCGGTGTCAAGTCGGCGACGCCACGCCGCGCTTTTTCCTGCATCCGGCAGATGGAAGCGCCGTGCTTGCGCATCGGCGTTGACCAGCAGAAGAAAATTAGTCGGAACGGCGGCATAACGCACGCCCAGGGCGCGGCATTCCGGATCGTGCCAATCGGCGTCGGTCATCTCGCGGCCCGATGGTGCAAACCAGACGATATCCTTCGCGCTGTCTTCGCCGATGTGTTTGCCATGAAAGAAGGATGGCAGGCTAAACACTGCGCTCTGCGCGCGCATTTGCAGCAGTGTTCGCACGAAGCGCAGCAAGGACGCGTTGCGCTCCGCCAAGGTCCAGTCAATCCAGCTTGTCTCGTTGTCCTGGCAATAGGCGTTGTTGTTACCGTGCTGCGTGCGACCAAATTCGTCGCCCGCGATGAGCATCGGAACGCCGCGCGAAAGCAGCAGCGTGGCCAGCAGATTGCATTTCTGACGGGTGCGCAGCGCAGTGATCTGCGGTTCACCGGTCGGCCCCTCGTGACCGCAGTTCCAGCTATAGTTCCCGTTCGTACCGTCTGTATCACCTTCCCGGTTATCGGCGTTGTGCTTGACGTTATAGCTGACGAGGTCTTCAAGAGTGAAGCCGTCGTGCGCAGTGATGAAGTTGATGCTCGCAGTCGGTCGCCGCCCGCGCCGGGCGAACAGATCGCTCGATCCGGTAAGACGAAAAGCCAGATCGCCCAGTTGTCCGCCGTCGCCCCGCCAGAAACGGCGCATGGTGTCCCGATAGCGGTCGTTCCATTCGCTCCAGCCCGGCGGAAAGCCGCCGAGCCGGTAGCCGTCCGGTCCAAGGTCCCAAGGCTCGGCGAGCAGCTTGACGTTGCGCAGCACCGGATCCTGCGCAATCGCCGAGAAGAATGACGAGCGCTCCGAGAAATGATGGCTGACGCGCGCAAGGCTGACGGCAAGATCGAAGCGGAAGCCATCCACATGCATGGCCTGCACCCAATAGCGCAGTGAATCCATCACCATCTGCAGCACGCGCGGATGTTCCAGATTCAGAGTGTTACGGCAGCCGGTGAAATCGGTGTAGGCGCGCTTGTTTTCGGCGAGACAGTAGTAGGAGGCATTATCGATGCCGCGAAAGGAAAGCGTTGGTCCCAGTTCGCTGCCCTCGCCGGAATGGTTGAAGACGACATC
>JAKAMD010000463.1 GCA_021823875.1 Pseudomonadota bacterium
AACCCCGCCAGCGACGGCCAGAGGCCTTCGCCGCTCGAAAAGAAGCGCACGCTCGGAAAATCCGCCGCGACGGCTTGCCAGCGATCGGACAATTCGCTGCTCACAATCACTGCCGCGGCGCGGCTGTCTTCCAGCATCCAGCGGTAATCTGCTGCAGTCAGCAGCGTGTTGAGTGGTACCGGCACGATGCCGGCCTTGATCGCGCCCAGAAAAGCCGTCGGAAAATCCAACGTATCAAGCAGGCACAGCAGAACGCGCTGCTCCTGTGCGATGCCCGCCGCGCGCAAGGCGCCGGCCATGCGGTCGATGCGTTGCGCCAACGCGGCATAGCTGGTCGCACCGTTACAATCGATGACCGCGGTTTTGCCGCCCCGCCCTGCCTCAAGATTGGGCCGGATCAGGTCGACGGCGGCGTTGAACCGCCGCGGCAAATCCTCGACCGTCCGCGCCTGGGATGTGTCGTGCACCCCCATCCTCCCTATCGCGGATCCCGGTCATGATCCGGGCGCAATGGTAGCGAAGCCATGCGGGCACGGCAAATCCTGCCGCGCCTAGGCGAAAACCCAGCCCTCAAAGGCCTGCGTAAAGGCGGCGACGTCTGCCCGCCTCTCAACCGACAGCAGCGCATCGGTTCCCCGCCAGACGAGCCGGACGCGAGCACCGGCGTCCACCGCCCGGCGTGCCGCCGCCCAGGCTGTTTCCGATGTCGGATCGATCTGCAGCACCGTGATGGCATCAGCCGGCCCTTCCGGCAGCGACACCGCGGATGCATCTGCAGGCAGCGACACTACGTGCTCGGCGCTGATGCCGTAGCCGGCGGCGCGCGCAATGTCGGGAATCTGCGCGGCCAGCGCGCAATTAATACGACGCGCGTCCTCGGGCAGGTTCAACCAGTCAGTCAACAGCGGCGTCTGCTTCAGGATATCGTTGCGGGTCTCGGCGTAGTGCCAGCCATGCGCACGCTTCTCGATGCACCAGCGCCAGTGCTCGCCGCGCGCCACTTTCTCGCGCGTCGGTTCGTCAAAGGTGGCAATCCCGCCCGCATCGCGCACCAGCCGGTATCCCGCGGAGCGTAGGGCAGTCGGGATGAAATCGGCCAGATCGCGATTGGCAGACTTGAAACGTTCGGGAAGCCGCCGCCACGGCACATCGGCCGGCGTCGGCTCGCCGCCGGCCTTCGAAGCAAGATAGACCTCATGCGTCGCACGCGCCATGCGGTCTAGTTCGCCACTCAACAACACCTCTGGCGCAGTCATCGCGTGCAGATCGCCGAAGGCCACCACGCGATCGGGCAGAAGGGGATGAGCTTCGACATGACGCAGGAATTCGCCCAGCCTGCTCTGTTCCTTGAGACGAACGAAAACCGGCGTGGCGAGCTGATCGAGCATGTCCAGAGCGTGGCGGAACTGCAGCGCCGTGTGCAGCGCCGCCTCGTCGTCGGCCAGTGCTACGATCACCGCATCGGTGCGTCGCGCCTTCAGCGCCGCGGTTATGTCGGGCCAAGCGCCGCTATCACCGGGTAAGAACACTGCCTTGTGGAAATCAAAATCGGCAAGACCGGAAAGGCCCTGCCAGAATTTCGGTAGAACCGCATCGCCCTCGGGAACCTCGCGGCCGAAGGCGGACACGGCAAGCCGTACGCCGGGCAGAGCAAGATTGCTGCAGATCGTCCGCCGCGCGACCTCCAATGCAAGCGCGCCGGTGCCGGCCAGGACGATGCGCGGATTTTCGTCGGCGTGCACGAACGTCCGCTCGAACGCCGCCGAGCGCAGCAGCGTGCGCACCGAATTGGCACGCAGATTGAAGATGTGAAATTCCGCTCCCGCGCCGCCCAGGACCGCGGTTCGGTGGCTGAGAAGGTTGTCCATCAGCCAATCGCTGCGCATCTCGGCCACGATCTTCAGGGGTTCACCGCCGCGGCCACCGGCGGCTTCGGCCGCGCGCAGACCGATCTCCAGGTTCTGCGCGTCCGACCCCGTGGTGGCAATAACGGCATCGGCATGGCGGATGCCGGCCAGCTCCAGGATGTTGCGCTGATGTGCATTGGCCCGCAGCACCGTGGCGCCGAGCTGCTCGCAGGCCAGGGCATTGGAATCGTCTGCGTCAAGCGTGATGGCGATAGCGCTGCGGCCGGCATCCCGCAGGCTTTCCACCATCTGGCGACCAGTTTCGCCGAGCCCGCAAACAACAATATGATGCCGGGCGCGGCGCGCCAGCACAACACGCAGATCGCGGCGCAGATTGATGATGAACAGTTTGCCGGCCCCAACCAGAGCAATCAGCGGAATCAGGAACTGCGCGATGGAAAGCTGCAATGGAATGGAATCGCCGGGCTTGAAACGCGCATGACCGAGAATCAACCCAAACGATTCGATCAGGGATTCGCCGATTCCCGGATTGCCGCATGCCTTGCCGCAGTCATGAAACCCCCAGATCGAGAGCGCAAAAGCCGCAAACGCCAGCGGGCCGATGACCAGCCAGTCCTTCAGGCGAAACAGGCCCGACATCGTCTGCGCTCCTCCGGACCGGCGTTCCATCAAGGGTTGACCACCGTGACCGTGGGAACGATCGGCATCTGAGCCGCCTCTTTTTGCAGGCCCCAGACCTGATTAAGCAAGGCCAGCACCTGGAGCGTGCGATGGCGATGCTGTGGATCGGGGCAGGCCTGCGTATCGGAACATTCCGACGGAACGAAATAGGTGCTGCCGTTAAAGTCGACCGAAACCGGGCTGCTGTTCGGCGCGCTACCGCGATCGGCGACGAAAAGGCCCCACACTGCATCGCGATGCTGCGCGCGGTTCCATGCCCAGATCGTCGTGCCCGCCGCCTGCGCGATCTCGCCGGAGGCGCCGCCCTCGGCGCGCAGTACCTCGCCCAAATAGTAGATCATGCCTTCGAGCGAGCGCGTGGTTAGGCGAACCTGCGCTTGTTCCGAGGTGGAGCCGGCGCCTTC
>JAKAMD010000464.1 GCA_021823875.1 Pseudomonadota bacterium
GGTGGTGGTCAACGGGCATTTCGAGAATGCCTGGCCGGTGGTCGAGGGCGTCGATCTCGGTTTGCGCGAATTGCGGCGCGACGGCTTCAAGGACGTGGCAGTAATGCGCCTTGAATATTGGGACTTCGTCGAGCGCGCCACGCTCGACAAACTCTTCCCGGAAGGCTTCCCCGGCACCGAGCTTGAACACGCGAGCCTGCTCGAGACCTCGCTCATGCTGCTGCTACGGCCAGATCTGGTCGAGATGGACAGGGTACCGTCGGACGGTCCGGCCAAGTTTCCCACCTATGACAAGACGCCGGTGCCGGAGGGCTTCGGCCCAGCCTCCGGGGTGCTGGCGCGCGCGCAGGGCTCCTCAGCCGAGAAGGGCCAATGGCTGATGGACGACCACGTGCGGCTGATCACAGCCGCCGTGCGCAAGGAATTCGGGCTCTGGCCGAGAGGATGGACCTCATGACGGGATCGGTCGAATACATTCGGCGTGAAATCGAAGCCGCGGCGGCGCTCCCCGCGGAGCGCGCTACCACGTTGCCGCGACAGGCCTATATCGACGAAAGCTATTTCCAGTTCGAAGCCGAGACCACGTTGAAGGCGGGCTGGATCTGCCTCGCCCACGTGTCGCAGTTGAAGCAGGCGGGCAACTTCCTTGCCGTCGATCTGCTCGGCGAGCCGCTGGTCGTCACCCGGGACAAGGCCGGTGGCATCCATGTGCTGTCGCGCGTCTGTCCGCACCGGGCCATGGACATCATGCCGGAGGGTTTCGACTACCCGCGGGCGGGCCGCGCCAGCAAGCTGGTCTGTCCCTACCACAGTTGGACCTTCGATTTCGACGGACGGCTGAAGAACTGCCCGGAGATGCATCAGATCGCGGATTTCGACAGGGCGGACTGGAAGCTCGCCGAGATCCGCAGCGAAATCTGGGAAGGCTTCGTGTTTGCCAACCTCAGCGGCGACGCGCCGCCGCTCGCCGAACAGTTCGCCGATCTCAGCCGCCTCATCGCGCCTTGGAAGACGGGCGAGCTGGATCTGGTCATCGAGATCGAATGGGACTGCCAGTTCAATTGGAAAGTCATGATCGAGAACTGGATCGAGTCGTACCATCACCTCGGCGCCCATAACACAACGTTGAACCCGATGATGCCGGCCAAGGACACCTGGGCCGAGCCCGAGCATCCTCACTTCGTTCATTGCCACCTGCCGTTCAAGCAGAAATACGCCGCTGAGATTGAGCAGGCGATCGCCGGCGGGCCGCAGCCGGCAGGATTCCCGCCGATCCCCGGCCTGTCGCTCGCGCAACAGGTCGAATGGAACATCTATGTCGGCTACCCGTGCTTCATGCTGGCGACCATGCGCGACCGGGTGATCTGGTATCGGCTGCTGCCGGTATCGGCGGAACGCTGCAAGCTGCTCACAACCACGCTCGTCCATGCCGAAAGCCGCGAGGCGCTCGAGTATGCCGAGACGCTTGCCGCCGAGACCAAGATGCTCACCGACTTCCATGCCGAGGATATGGTGGTCAACACCGCAGTACAGCGCGGTTTGCACTCTTCTTATGTCGTACGAGGCCGCCTGAGCCATCTCGAAATGCCGGTCTGGCTCATCCACCGCTATCTCGCCGCCCGCGGGCAGGGACGTTACCCGGGTGACGACCTGCACGCTTTTGGCACGGCGGCGGAATAGGCGAGAAATAGTTGTTCGAATGACCGGGATCACCAGACAAAATAATCAGCCGCTGGACGCGGCCGTGCTGCCGCGTTTCGCCGGCTTGCCGACGTTCATGCGGTTGCCGGCGGCGGCGTCGCCGCAAGGCCTCGATGTCGCCTTGGTGGGCGTGCCCTATGATGGCGGCACCACCAACCGCGCCGGCGCGCGCCATGGCCCGCGCGAAATCCGCAACCAATCGAGTCTGCTGCGCCGGGTCCATCATGCACTTGGCATTTCGCCTTACGATCTCGTGCAAGTGGCTGACCTGGGCGACTGCCCGACCAACCCCATTGATCTCATCGACTCGCTCAAGCGCATTGAGGGTTTCTTTGCAGAGATCAAGAATGCAGGCGTGACACCAATCACCGCCGGCGGCGACCATCTGATCACCTTGCCGATCATGCGGGCGCTTGCAGCCGACGGGCCGATCGGATTGATCCAGTTCGATTCCCATTCTGACACCAATGACCGCTATTTCGGCGACAATCCCTACACTCACGGCACGCCGTTCCGCCGCGCAGTGGAGGAGGGGCTGCTCGATCCCAAGCGCGCGGTGCAAATTGGTATCCGGGGCTCGATCTACGATCCCGCCGATTTCGATTTCGCGAAGGCAAACGGTTTCCGCATCATCTTCATCGAAGAGTATGCAAGGCGTCAGCCGGAAGACGTCATGGACGAGGTTCGCGCCATCGTTGGCGGCGGACCGGTCTATATCTCCTTTGACGTCGATTCCATCGATCCTTCGATGGCGCCGGGGACCGGCACGCCGGAGATTGGCGGCATCACCACGCTGGAAGCTCAGCGGATGGTGCGTGGACTGCGTGGGCTTTCCATCGTGGGTGCCGATGTGGTGGAGGTCGCGCCGCCTTTCGATGTCGCGGGGATGACCGCTCTGGTCGGTGCGACGCTGATGTTCGAACTGTTATGCATCGTGGCGGACGGGATCGCAGCACGCCGACAATGATTGGCGTACGCACAGGAAATCGGGACGTAAGTCGATGAATCATGGGTACGAGGCCGGCCGTCTGGATTTGCCCTTCGTGGGGTTCTGCACCTTCGGCAAATATCCGATCTGCCAGGACTGGGATAAGATCGATGCCGATGTCGCGGTGCTCGGCGCGCCTTTCGATTTCGGCACGCAATGGCGTCCGGGTGCACGCTTCGGGCCACGGGCAATTCGCGAGGCGTCGACGCTGTTCGCGTTCGGCCATTCCGGTGCCTATGACCATGAGAACGACGTAGTCTACC
>JAKAMD010000054.1 GCA_021823875.1 Pseudomonadota bacterium
ACGCTGGCGGAAACTTATACCCGCGTCCTGACAGAAGCGGAGAGCGTCGGCGGCAACAGAGAGGCGCAGATCGAGCGCGCGCGCAAAATCTGGTCGCAAGGCTTTGTCGCCGAGGCCATCGATCGCTTTTGCCGCACGCAGTCGGTCATGGACGTCAGCGGCTCACCGCATCACGGCGTGCTGACCGGCGAGGACATGGCGGGCTGGCAGGCACAATTCGAAGAGCCACTGCGCTACGATTACGGTCCCTATAGCGTGCTCAAGCCTGCGTTCACCCAGGGGCCGGTGCTGTTGCAGCAGCTCGCTCTGCTCCGCGGCTTCAGTCTCGACGGCCTCGACATGGCCGGTCCCGATTTCATCCATCTGCAGGTCGAATGCGCCAAGCTCGCTTTCGCCGATCGCGAAAAATTCTATGGCGATCCCCAGGTCGCCGACGTGCCGATGTCGACGCTGCTGTCGGAAGACTATAACCGCGAGCGTCGCAAGCTGGTCGGTGGCAAAGCCTCGCTGGAGCTGCGGCCCGGATCGGTGGCCAATTTCGGCGCAGCGGTGCAGGTCCGCCAGCAAGAAGGCGGCCGCGCCGCCGTCGGCGCCATGGGCGCCGGCGAACCGACGGTCGGCCGGCTGGGCGAAGTGCGCGGCGACACCGTGCATTTCGACATCATCGATCAGGCTGGCAACATGGTGTCGGCGACGCCGTCCGGCGGCTGGCTGCAATCGTCCCCCGTCATCCCTGAGCTCGGCTTCTGCCTGGGCACCCGCGCCCAGCAATTCTGGCTCAACGAGAACCACCCCAATGGCCTCGCCCCCGGCAAGCGGCCGCGCACCACGCTGTCGCCGAGCCTGGCGCTGCGTGATGGCGAGACCTATCTCGCCTGGGGCACACCGGGCGGCGACCAGCAGGATCAATGGACAGCGCAGTTCTTCCTGCGTCACGTGCACGGCAAGATGAACTTGCAAGAGGCGATCGACGCGCCGGCTTGGCATTCCGAACATTTCCCGATCTCGTTCTGGCCGCGTACGGCGCGGCCCGGCGTGCTGGTCGTCGAAAGTCGTGTGCCGAAAGCGACCATCGAAGAATTGAAGCGCCGCGGCCATATCGTCGAGGTCGGGCCGGACTGGTCGGAAGGCCGGCTCACCGCCGCCTCGCGCGAGGGCGTCCGGCGCCGCGCTGCCGCCAATCCGCGCGGCATGCAAGGCTACGCCGCGGGACGGTGAGGGAGATCGAAGCGCATCCATGACCTGGTCGATCATCGCCCGCGACAAAGCCACCGGATGCTTCGGCATCGCCGTCGCCACCCGTTTCTTCTCGGTCGGTGCGCAGGTTCCGTTCATTGCCGCCCGGATCGGCGCCGTGGCCTCGCAGGCGCTGATCAATCCATTCTATGGCACCAATGGTCTGTGGCTGTTGCGCGAAGGCAAGCCACCGGCGGAGATCATCCAGACCTTGATCGCCGGCGACGCCGGCCGTGATCACCGTCAGGTTCACATCATGGATGAGAGCGGACGGATTGCCGCCCATACCGGCGCGGCCTCCGTCGACTGGTGCGGCCATGTGCACGGCGACGGCTATTCGATCGCCGGCAACATGCTGGCCGGCCGTCCTCGGCCTGTTCATTATCGCGCTGTTCATCGCGCTCGCGATCTTTGTGCCATTGCTGACGCCCTATGATCCGATCGTGCAAAGCTGGACATCGGTGCGCAATGCGCCCTCGGTGCTGCATTGGTTCGGTACTGATGAACTCGGTCGGGAAATCCTCACCCACCCCCCGATCCGTCCTGGGGGCAGCATGCTCAATGCCGCCCAGCGCTTCCTGATCAACGCGCCTTGGATGGCAGTGTGGCCCGGTCTGGCGATCTTCCTGACCGTGCTCTCGTTCAATCTGGTCGGGGACGGGCTGCGCGACGCGCTCAATCCGCGCGAGACCTGATTTTCTTATCGGTCATTTTACAGACGAGGGCGCCCGGCGTCACAGCATGAGGTTCTCGTCGAACGGCGCGCGTGAGATCACATGCGGGCCGTCCTCGGTCACCAGCACCATTTCCTCCAGCCGCACCCCACCGCCGCCGCGCACGCCTTCGACCCAGATCAGCGGCTCGACGGCAAACACCATGCCCGGCTTGAATTCGTAGGTCGGTGCGCCGGGCAGCGTCTCGCCGATATAGGGAGGCTCGTTGGCGCCGATGCCGACACCGTGCCCGATGAACAGCGACAGGAATCGCCCTCCCAGGCCGTATTTGTCGGCGGCCTTGATCAAGGCTTCGGCCGAATCCTTGTTGGTGCGGCCCGGCCGCATCTCGGCGATGCCGGCCTGCAGCCCCTCATAGACTGCCGTGTAGATCTTCTTCTGCTCGTCCGACGCCCTGCCGCAAATGACGGTGCGCGCCATGTCGCCGAAATAGCCGCCCCAGGCCGCGCCGATGTCGATGAACACCACATCGCCGTGGCGGATGAGCTTGTCGCTGCAAATGCGGTGCGGCGGCGCCATGTGCTCGCCGGAGGCGACAAACGGGGTCATCACATGGGCATATTCGCCACCGAGGCGGAACAAGGTGCGCATCGCCTCGCCCGCGACCTCGCATTCGCGCACGCCGTCGGCAACCGCCGCGGTAGCGGTGGCGCAGACCGCATCGGCAATCGCCGTCGCTTCTTCGATGAGAACAATCTCCTCGTCGAGCTTGATCATGCGCGCCTGCTGCATCGGGCTGTCGCCGTCTTCCACCTTGAGCTTGGGAAAATGCGCAGTGAGCGATTTGTGGAACACCATATTGGATTCATCGAGCCCAAGCTTGGCGTCGGTCAGCCCATACTGGCGCAACACCGGTCCGAGGATGTCCTTGACCAGCCCGTCGACCAGCGCCTTCTCCTCGATGATCGGGATGGTGTGTGCCTCTTCGATCCACGGCATCGTGCGGTCGACGCGATCACGCTCGCCCCCCGAACAGAACAGGATGGGCGCCCTGCCCTCGACCAGCAAGGCGCCGTTGAGCGCGGTCGTCTTACCTGCAATCAATTGCGGCCGCAGGTCGGTCAGGTAACGACAGTTCTCGTCCTTCCAGACCAGCAGCGCATCCAGGCCCGCTTTGCGGCGCTCCGCATCCGCCTTGGCAATGCGTTTGCGGCGTAAAGCATCGAGATCGACACGTCGCTCATAACCCACATGAAATGGGCCGCGCGCAAAGCGATCCATGGCCACTCCCCTCGATCATTGCGTCTCGATTGCCGGCAGCTTAGCAAAAGCCACCCGCTTCGAGGGGGCCTATTGTGGGCTGCGCAAGAACGCAACGTCCTAGCTTGGTCCGCTTGTCCCCAGCCATATTTGTCGCAACTTTCCCGCGTTGCCTGTCGAGAACGACCAACCTCGCCGCAGGTCGCCGCGGGCAAAGTTTGATGGCGCGAAAATTTCCAAGGATCGGAGCACCACCACCTAGGCGCTGATGAAAAGGAACGGACCTTACCGGTCCATTTCAGACCCACAGTAACACGGCGGATGAATCGAATTGCGCTTGCGTCAGCGCAGCTCGATCTCCATCGCGATGGCGTCGCCGCGATAGACCCCGTGGCCGGCATAAAGGATCATCCCGTTGCGATCGAGCGCGATGCGGTTGACCAGCGCCACCGGGGCGCTCAGCGGAATCTGCAACAGCCCGGCAATCTCCACATCTGCCATACCGATAGTCAGGCTCTGCCAGGCTTTGCCCATGCTGCCGCCTGCGATCCGATGCAGGATCGGCAACGTCGGCAGCCGGCGAAACTGTAGCGGCGGTCCTTTCTTGAACAGTTCGTATTCGAGAAAAAAGCGGCCCACCAGATACGGCCGCCCGTCGCGCAGATGCAGCCGCCGCATCATCTGGTATTTGCGTGCCGGCTTTCCCTTGGCGCAGTCGGCCGCCGGCAAATCGGAGACTACGTGCTGCTCCAGCACCTCGATCTTGGCGCCCTCGTGCACCGAGATCAGCGACGCCCAATCGATGGCGAGCTTATGCGCATGCACCTTGATCGGCGATTGGCGCACGAAGGTGCCCTTGGCGCGCAAGCGTTCCAAGAGCCCCTCCTGCTCCAGCAACCCGAGCGCCTCGCGCATGGTCCCGCGCGCCACCGAAAATTCGGCGGCGAGCGTATCGACGTTCGGGATTCGGCTGCCCACCGGCCATTCGCCGGCCGCGATCCGGTTGCGGAACAAAGTGGCGAGCTGGATGTAGCGGGCGACCGGACTGCGGTCGAAATCGCTCCCGCCCTGCACCACGCGCAACGCTGTCTTATCGAACGCCATCGGTCTTCAGAGCCTTCTGCCGGCCAGGCCGCCCCTGATTCAGTCAATAGTATGGACTTTTGGAAGAGGGAGCGATAGGGCTAATCGACGGAAGGAACCCGCGGATGAGCCGCCTGCCGATCACCGTCGCCACCTGGGACTACGACCGCGTGCGGGCGATCATCGACGGCCGCGTCCCGATCGAGGGCTGCGACGTCAATTACCTCACGATGCCGGTGGAGGAGTGTTTCGAACGCGCCTTCTTCCACGGCGAGTTCGAGGTGGCAGAGATCGGCTTCAGTCCGTTCCTGATCGCGCTCTCGCGCGGGCCGACGCCCTACGTGGCAGTGCCGGTATTTCTCTCGCGCATGTTCCGCCATTCGGCCGTTTACATTCGCACAGACCGCGGCATCGAAGGCCCAGCCGACCTGCGCGGCAAGACCATCGGCGTGCCGGAATATCAGATGTCGGCGGTGATGTGGTTCCGCGGTTATCTGAAAGACGAAATCGGCATCGAACCGAAAGATATCAACTGGGTGCAGGCGGGCCTGGAAAATCCCGGCCGCCGCGACAAGTTTCCGCTCAATCTGCCGCCGGGTTTTCCTCTCACCTCGCGTAACGACGTGTCGCTGTCGCAGATGCTGGCCGACGGCGAACTCGACGGCGTGATGTCGGCGCGCACGCCCTCCTGTTTCATCAAGGGCCATCCTCAAGTGCGGCGGCTGTTTCCTGATTACCGCAACGTCGAGCGCGACTATCACAAAAAGACCGGCATCTTTCCGATCATGCACGCGCTTGGCATCCGCCGTGACATCTACGAGAAGAACCGCTGGCTGCCGGCCAGTCTGTTCAAGGCCTATTTGCAAGCCAAACGCCTGGCCGATGCCGAATTTGCCGAGACCACGGCGCTGAAGATCGGCCTACCCTGGATCACCGCCGAACACGAAGCTACCATCGCCGCCCTCGGGCCCGATTACTGGTCCTACGGCGTGGAACCAAACCGCAAGACGCTCGCCACCATGGCGCGTTACTCTTATGAGCAGGGTCTCAGCGTCCGGGAAGTTTCAGTCGACGAAATGTTTGCGGAAGGAAACCTGAGCGAAACCCGCGTATAGCGCATGATCCCGAAAAGTGGGAACCGGTTTTCGGATACGATCGTGCGCGAACAAAATGGCGCGCCGACCAACGACCTTCGAAGAAGGCTTCAGGCGCCAGAACAACAGGGAGAAAACCATGCCCGTCCAACTGATCTGCGCATCGCACAGTCCCTTGATGCTGACGGATCTCGAAGAGTCGGAAAAGGGCGTGCACGCCCAGTTCTTTCGCGAGCTCGACCAGTGCGCGGCGGCGCTGCACAAGTTCAATCCCGACCTGGTGGTGGCGTTCGGACCCGATCATTTCAATGGCTTCTTCTACGAGCTGATGCCGATGTTCTGCATCGGCACCGCCGCGCAAGGCACAAAGGACTGGCACTTGGAGGCAGGCCCCCTCAAAGTGCCGCGTCAGACTGCGCTCGATTGCGTGCGCTTCCTGCACGGCCGCGATTTCGACGTGGCGCTCTCGCACGAAATGAAGGTGGACCACGGCATCACCATCCCGCTCTACAAGCTTACCGGCGCGCTCAACCGCTATCCGGTGCTGCCGATCTTCATCAATTGCACCGCCGACCCGCGGCCCTCGTTCAAGCGCGTGCGCCATTTCGGCGCGGCCATCGGCGCATTCTTCGCCGAAAAAGGCGGCGACATGCGCATTGCCTTCCTCGGCTCCGGCGGCCTGTCGCACGACCCGCCGACACCGCGGCTCGAGATGAGCCCACCCGATGTAGCTAGGCGGCTGATCCAGCGCGCCACCCCGACGCAGGAAGAGTACGACGCGCGCGAAAACCGCGTCATCCGCGCTGCCCGTGACCTCGTCGTCGGCAAAGGGCCGTGCCTGCCGCCAGACGAGCAATGGGACCACCAGTTCCTCAAGAGTTTCGTCGATGGCACGCTGGAGGATTTCGACAGCATGTCCGACGCCGAGATCGACCGCCTCGCCGGCTTCGGAGCACACGAGGTGCGCACCTGGGTAGCGGCGGCGGCTGCCGCCAAAGCCATGGGCTCGCTCAAAAACGAATTGAAATACTACCATCTGGTGCCGGAATGGATCACCGGCATGGGCATCGTGGTCGGCCAAGTCTAAACATTTCGCCCTGGCCATTCTGGAACGACGCGAAGCGTCGGACTCGGAATCCATACACCCCAGCGTTGGGATTATGGATTCCGGGTTCACGGCGTAAAGGCCACGCCCCGGAATGACGAAGGAAAGCAGGAACGACAATGTCCACCACCCAATACACCGCCGGCCGCGCCCAATCGGGCGGCGTCCAAATTTTCTACCGAAAGTTCGGCACGCCCGGTAAGACGCCGGTCATCATCGTGCACGGGCTGTCGTTCTTCTCCTACGACTGGACCGAGGTGGCAGCGCTGATCGGCAAGGACCGCGAAGTGGTGGCGATCGACATGCGCGGCTTCGGCGAATCCTCATGGAGCCCGGAGCGCGACTACAAGCTCGATCATATGAGCGCCGATGTGATTGCCGTGTTGGACGCGCTCGGCTGGCAGAAGGCGGTCCTGATGGGGCATTCCTTCGGCGGCCGCGTCGCGCTGGCCGCCGCCGGCTGGAAGCCGGAGCGTGCCGCCGGTCTCATCTGCGTCGATTTCGCGCCCGACCTGGCGCCAGCCGGCCGCCGCCACGTCGCCGAGCGCATCGGCAACCAGCCGGACGTCTTCGCCTCGATCGATGAGGCTATGACCTACCACCATGATGATTTGAACGACCCGGCGCGGCGCGTGCGCTGGCAGGCTTTCCTGAAACAAACCGATAATGGCTACGTGCTCAAGCGCGACCTGCACTTCCGCGACAATTTCAAGCGAGCGCTGGAGACCGGCAAATCGGCGCCGGTGCCGGAGTTCCTCTGGCCGATGCTGACGGACATCCAAATCCCGACGCTGGTGATCCGCGCCAGCGAGTCCGATATGTTCGCAGCGGACACGCTCGAAAAAGTCAGATCACTGAACCCGCGGACGACCGCCATCGAGCTTGCCGGCAGTCACGATCTCGCCGGCGACAATCCGGAAGAGTTAGCGGCCGCGGTCAATGATTTCCTCGCCGCAGCCGGCCTCTGACGGTTTGATACTTTATTCATCCTATGACGGAGCGCGGCGGTGAATTCGTGCGCTGCAGCCGATGATGGCTCGCCCTTGCGCTGAATGACCCCGAGATCGCGCGTGATCGCCGGTGGGGCCACCGTCACGCGCGCGACCGGGAGGTTGTCCGCCAGACTGAGCTCCGGCAGCAGCGTCACCCCGAGCCCGGCCCCAACCATGGCGACGATGGTTTGGTGCTGCGTGACTGAATGGGTGACGCGCAAAGACTGCCCGTATTCGCGGCAAGCCCGATCGAGCGTGGCGTGGATGCTGGTCCCGGGCACCGTCGTGATCAACGGATAGTCGAACAGAGCTTCCAGCGGCACCTTCCGCCGACGCGCGAGCGGATTCGACAACGGTAGCACGCCGACAAAACGGTCGCGCAACATGAATGTGAAGGTCAGCTCGCTGTTGCGGCCAGGGGCCGCCGCGATGCCGAGATCGGCATTGCCACTGGCCACACAGCGCTCGACATCGCGCGCGGCGAGCTCGATCACTTGCACGTCGATGCCGGGATAGCGCGTGGTGAATGCGAGCACGACGTCCGGCAGGACGCGCGAAGCGACCGATGGAATGGAGGCGACGGAGAGCCGACCGCGCTTGAGCGAGGCATGCTCGCGCACCTCAAGCACCGCCGATTCCAGATCGGCCAGGATGTTGCGGGCGCGCACCAGGAATTTCTCGCCCTCCGCGGTC
The DNA here is from genome assembly GCA_021823875.1 of Pseudomonadota bacterium. Classification (GTDB taxonomy): domain Bacteria; phylum Pseudomonadota; class Alphaproteobacteria; order Rhizobiales; family Xanthobacteraceae; genus Pseudolabrys. The sequence continues at coordinate 8,138 of JAKAMD010000054.1, forward strand.
AGATGAACGCTGCGCGTGGTACGGCTCAACAAGGCGGCACCAAGAAACTCCTCGAGTTCGCGCAGCTGCGCGCTCAAGGCCGGTTGCGACAGGCCGACACGCTCGGCGGCGCGGCGAAATTGGCGCTCTTCCGCGACAGCGATGAAATTGCGGATGCGCGGCAGGCTCAGCCCCACGCCCATGGTCCCGCCCCCTGCTGCATTATTCCATAATTCCGCATGATTTATAGCATATTTCGATTTGACCGATTTATCCAAGGGTGGTTCGCTTCCCCTAACAAAAGAAAAACGTTGCGTTGCGGCGCAACATTTTGGGGGAGGCCGAGGGGTGAACGTACCGACCTCAGCCAAACGTATTTCGACCATCGACACGCCGGTCCAGCAAATTCCGGACAGCTTCGACGGGACCTTCTGGAACGGCGACACCATCGCGCGGGCGACTAGCACCCGATCGCCATCGGCTTTGTGTTTTTGACCTTCGTTTCGCTCTGGCGTATCGGGCGGCAGAAGGAGCGGGAAGCCGCGCCCCGGCTCGAAGAGGAAATCAGCCCGGTATGATCGAACACATCGAAATGGAGAAGTGTACAAGCTGCGGCATCTGCGACATCGTCTGCCCAGCTGACGTCATCCATATGGAGCCGGCGCCCGCATCGAGCCCCGTCCCCGGATTGCGGCTGACCAATCTGTTGCCAGTCATCAAATTCCGCGAACACTGCGTGACCTGCTTCAACTGCGAAATCTTTTGTCCCGAGCGCATCGTGGACGTGCACCCTTCCGTGAAAAACCGACCACGACCCTGGTGAATGACGATGCGATCATTCGACGGACTGCACACCCAAACGGATATTCTAGTCGTCGGCGGCGGCGCGGGCGGACTGTTGGCGGCGCTCAGCGCCAAGCGAGCGGCGCCGCACGGCACCCGCGTGACCCTGGTTGATTCCTGGATGATCGGTCGCACCGGCCATACCGCGTTCTCCAATGCGTGGATCATCGTCGTATTACCCGATGATGATATCGATGGGATATTGCGTGAAATCGTCGCCGGCAATGACGGCATTGCCGACCAGGTCCTGGTGCGCGAAACCCTCGCCGGCTCTTACGCGTGTTTGCTCGATTTCGAGGCCATGGGGATGAAATTCGCCCGTGAGCCCGATGGCAGCTATGCGCGGCGTCCGACTCGCGGGCTCGATCTCGCGCGGGTTATGCATCCGGACGGTGGAGGTCTCGAATTCTCCTGGCTGCTGCGCCGCGCGCTCGAAGCCGAAGGCGTGCAACTGATCGATCGCCTGTTCATCACCGGGCTCTTGCGCGGCGACGACGGTCGCATCAATGGGGCCACCGGCATCAACAGCCGCAGCGGCGAATTCCACGTCATCTCTGCTAGGTCGACAATCGTCTGCACCAACGCCATTACTTTCCGCTCCGGCTTCGTACGCGACATCACCGGGACCGGCACGCTGCTCGCCTACCGCGCTGGCGCGGCGCTACGCAACGCCGAATTCAGCTATGTGCGGCCGGGTACCCCGAATTTCTATTTTGAAGGCATCACCTTCGCCATCCAGGAAGGCGCGCATTTCGTCAACGCCAAAGGCGAAGCCTTTATGCGCAAGCATGAGCCGATCTGGGGCGACGAAGCGGACGTGCCGCGCATCGCCCGCGCCATGGCGCTGGAGAAGAAGGCCGGCAACGATCCGCTCTATCTCGACATGTCGGGTGTGCCCGAACACATGCGGGACTATTTCATCCAGAGCAAGGTCAAATGGATGGATTATTTCTTCCGCAAACTCGGCAGCGAGGTGCGCACCGACATGTTCGGCAAGACGCCCTACTACGCGCTCAACCAGATGACCAAAATGGGCGTGCGCACCGGTCCGGATTGCCGCTCCGACGTCCCGGGGCTGCTGGCGGCCGGATTGGGACAGGCCGGCTGCGCCAATCATTTTGCCGGCTTCCATATCGGTCTTTGCATCGGCAATGGCTGGATCGCCGGACGCAGCGCCGTCGAGGATTTGGACAGCGCGCCCGAGCCACGGGTCGATGCCAAGGCCGTGCAGGCGCTTTACCAGGAGACGCTGCAGCCGCTGAAAGAAACGGCGCAAGCGGAGTCCGACCGCATGCTGCGCGAGTTACAGCAAATCATGTTCGCCTATGACGTGGGCATCCTGAAGCACGCCGACCGTCTGGAATCGGCGCTGGAAAAGGTCACAAATCTCGCCGCGCGCTTGCAAGGGCTTGGCGCGCCCCACGTGCACGAGCTTGTCCGCCTCAAGGAAACCGAGGCGATGCTACTTGCCGCCCAATTAATCCTTGGCGCGTCGCTCTATCGAACCGAGTCGCGTCTCAGCCATTTCCGCGAGGACTACGAGCAGAAGGACGACGCGAACTGGCTCTGCTGGGTGGACGTGACAGACACGGCTCAAGCGCCGGTATTCCGCAAGACTCCGATCCCGATGCCCTATTGCTCCGCCTATGCTACGCCGGATCGCATTCCGTCGCGATTGCAACAACGAATGACAGCAGCCGGAAGCTGATTATGGACACTGGGAGCACCGATCTTCTGCTTCGCTCCATTGGCAATGCCGAGAGTTCGGTTGCCGCTTAGAGTTCAACTTTGCTGGGTGACAAGTTGGGATTTTTGCGCATAGAATGAACAGGGGAAACGCCAACAACAGAGCTAACAACAGAAACGGCAACAACAACAGCTGACAGTTCAATAACGCTGAGGGAGGCAATAATGGGATCGTATCGACTGGCCAAGGCCTATGCCTTGGCCGCGGCGATTGTTTTTAGCGCCGGGACCATTTTCAACGCGGGGGCCGCCAACGCCGCGGAGAAAGTTTACACGCTGAAGCTCTCGCATTTCGTACCGCCCGTTCACGCTTTCCACAAATGGGTGGTGGGCTGGACCAAGAAGATCGAGGAAGAGTCGCACGGCCGGCTCAAGTTCGAGATCTATCCGAACGGCCAACTGGTCGGGCCGCCGAACCGCCAATTCGACGCGGCGCGCAATGGCATTACCGACATCGCCTTCTGCCTGCACGGCGTGACGCCGGGCCGCTATCCGATGACGGAGCTGGCCAACCTGCCCTTCACCTGGCCGTCGGACGGCGTCAACCTGCCGGAGATGGCCAAGCGCATGACCGAGCTTGCGCCCAAATATCTCGCCGCCGAGCATAAGGGCCTGCACATCTTGTTCATGGTGATGGCCAATCCGGTGGTGGTCTATTCGCGAGTGCCGATCCATTCGGTGGCCGATTTTAAGGGCAAGAAGATCCGTTACGCCTCGATCACCAACAAGGAGCTGCTCGACGCGATGGGCGCGGTGCCCATGCTGATTCCGCCGTCGGATACGCAGGATGCGCTGGCCAAGGGCATCGCCGAGGGCGCCACCTTCCCACATGAGGCGGGCTTCGCCTATAAGCTCGCCTCGGTCGCCCCCTATGCGATCGAGCCGCCGATGGCGTCGGCCACCTTCGCGCTGGTGATGAACCCGGCCAAGTACAATTCGCTGCCGCCGGATCTGCGCGCCATTCTCGACAAAGAAGCCGGCGTCAAGGGTGCCATGGATTTTGCGGCACATTGGCAGGCTTTCGAGAAATTTGCGCGCAACTTCGAGATCACCAAGAGCGGGCTGAAGATCATCACGCTGCCCCCAGCCGAGGTCGCCAAGATGAAGGCCCTGGCCAAGCCGATCATTGAGCGCTCTGTCGAGAAACTGGAAAAGGAAGGCAAGCCGGCCCGCGAGTTCCTGGCCGCCTATACCAAGTAGTCAGCCGGGGCAGCATCCGCCGTCCGCTTGCTCTTGCTCCCTCCCCCATCGGGGGAGGGAGCGAAAGCCTCCCGATTCCGACTTGGGGGCTTCCCTTCAAATGACGAGCCTCGACTGAAAGCATGAATCGCCAACAAGCCTATTCCCTATTCGACCGTCTGCGCATCGCGCAACTGCGCCTGGCCTCGGTCGCGCTCATCATCATGATGATGGTGACGCTGGCCGACGTGTTCCTGCGCTATCTCTTCAACAGCCCAATCCGCGGCGCCTATGAGCTGGTCGAGCTCATGCTGGTGGTGTTCGTGTTCCACGGCATGTCGACCGCCTTCCTGCAGCGGCGCAATATCGTGATCGACTTGATCGACACGGTGGCACCGCGTTTTCTGGTCGTCGCGTTGACCCGCCTTTCGGACGTGCTGACGGTCGTGGTCATCGCGATGTTCGCCTATGCCATGATCACGCCGGCGATGCAGTCGTACAGCTACGGCGAGATCAAGATGGATCTGCACATTCCGATCTGGTGGGAATGGGCGGTCGCACTCATCGGAATAGTCGGGGCCATCCTGTGCGCCATTGGCGCACTGCTCACGCCTGCGACAACCACCCAACACAACGAGCCACTGGAATGAGCGACTCGGTAATCGGGGCGCTCGGCGTCCTCGCCCTGTTGTCGATGCTGTTCTTGCGCGTCCCGGTGTGGATCGCACTGACGCTGGTTGGCTTCATCGGCAATTCGATCATGTCCGGCGTGATGCCGACCTTCGCGCTCGCCGGCACCGTGCCGTTCGACACGGGAGCCAACTACAATCTGTCGGTGCTGCCGCTGTTCATCCTGATGGGCGAAGTCGCCTCGGTGACCGGCCTGTCGTCCGATCTGTTCAAGGCCGCGCGGGTGGTGCTGGCGGGACTGCGCGGCGGGCTCGCGATCGGCGCCCTGGCGGCCTCGGCCTGCTTCGGCGCAGTGTGCGGCTCATCGCTCGCGGTCGCGGCCACCATGACGCGCATCGCGCTGCCCGACATGCGCAAGGCCGGCTACGACCCGGGGCTGGCCTCGGCCTCACTTGTCGCGGGCGGCAGCCTCGGCATTCTCATTCCGCCCTCGATCATCCTGGTGATCTATGCGGCGATCTCCGA
>JAKAMD010000055.1 GCA_021823875.1 Pseudomonadota bacterium
CTCGCCGTCGAACCCGACCGGCGCCGCCTATACGCGCGACGAATTGAAGGCGCTGACCGACGTGCTGGTGAAGCACCCGCACGTATATGTCATGAGCGACGACATGTACGAGCATCTCGTCTACGACGACTTCAAGTTCTTCACGCCGGCGCAGGTCGAGCCGTCGCTCTACGAGCGCACGCTGACCATCAACGGCACCTCCAAGGCCTACGGCATGACCGGCTGGCGCATCGGCTACGCCGGCGGGCCGGAGCCGCTGATCAAGGCGATGGCGATGCTGCAATCGCAGTCGACCACCAATCCGGCGGCGGCCTCGCAATGGGCGGCGGTCGAGGCGCTCAACGGACCGCAGGACTTCATCCCGAAGCACAACGCGATCTTCAAGGAGCGGCGCGATCTCTGCGTATCGATGCTCAACCAGGCCAACGGCCTCCATTGTCCGACGCCGGAAGGCGCGTTCTACGTCTATCCGTCCTGTGCCGGCACCATCGGCAAGACCACGCCGAGCGGCAGGAAGCTGGCGACCGACGAGGACTTCGTCACCGAGCTCTTGGAGTCGGAAGGCGTCGCGGTGGTGCATGGCTCGGCCTTCGGGCTGGGACCGGCGTTCCGCATCTCCTACGCCACCAAGACTTCGGACCTGGAGGAAGCCTGCCGGCGTATCCAGCGCTTCTGCGGTAACTTGAAGTAAGCGGCGCTTATGTCAGCTTGTGTTTCTGAACGCCCGCTACCAGCAGACGAACCGGGAATGCGTCATTACCGTGTTGGCGCGCTTGAATGCCGACTCGCCGTCAGCGGCGAGTCGGAACGGCGGCGCAAGTGTCAGTCTGCCGGCATGATTCGCCGGCTCACCTCTGCTCTCATCCTCATCGCCAGTCTGGTGACGTCCGCTACCGCGCAGGAGCGCGTGATTGTCGCTACTACGCGCGACATGTCCAATGCCGCGCTGTTCCTGGCGGCGGCGCGCGGCTATTTCAAGGACGAGGGGCTGCAACTCGAAATGCGCGCCTATCCCGATGCGCCGGCGGCGGCCGAAGCGCTCGGCCTGGGTGCGGCCGATCTCGCGCTCACCGCTTTCAGCGCGACGGCATTCTCGCTCGCTGCCAGCGGCAAGATCAAAGCGATCGCCGCGCAGGTGCGCGAGTGGCGCGGTTATGAAGGCAATCAGGTCATAGCAACGCCAGACGCCTATCGTCGTGGGCTGCACAGCTTGCGCGACCTTGCCGGCAAATCGGTCGCGCTCAATGGGCTCGGCAGCGTTTTTCATTATGAACTCGCGCAGATCGCGCAGCACAACGGCTTCAAATTCGACAGTCAATCGCTCAAGGCACTGCCGTCGTTCGACGCGGTGGCGCAGGCGGTGATCGACGGCAAGGTCGACGCGGCGATCTTGCCGCCGCTCTATGTGCAGGAACTTTTGTCCTCCGGTCAGGCTCGTCCGATCGGTTGGTTTTCCGAACTTGGCGAACATCAGTTAGGCGCCTTGTTTGCCAGCGCCAAAACCCTCGCCAACCGGCGCGACATGGTAAAGAAGTTCCTGATCGCTTATCGCCGCGGCGCCGCTGACTATGTGACTGCGCTGTTGCGGCACGATTCCTACGGAAAACGCCGGATCGACGCCAAGGCGCGCGATGCCGCCGCGGCTATCGGTTTGTATCTCTTTCCCGGCCGCGGTCCGAACAGCACGATTCCGGTAGTGTCGAGCGGCGCTTATTACATGGATGCGGAAGCGCGGCTCGATCTGGCCGATATCGAGCGGCAAGTCGCCTGGTTCAAGGCGCATGGGCTGATCGCCCCGAACGCCGATGCGCACACAATGGTAGATATGGACTACGTCGCTGGGCGCTGACTTTGATCTAAGTCATAGGACGCGCTGAGCCATGCAGTGGGCAAAGCCCGGCCATTCAAGCAACTGTCGTTACGATTCCGCCCCTTGCCAGCCCCGCCGCGTCCTGAGACGATGATGTGACAGGGCCGGGAGTTGAGGTCCGACTTCCCCGGCCGGCGAGGGAGGTAGATATGGGACAAAACGGCTCTCCCAACGGTACGAGAAATTCGGGTCCCCGGTGCATCGCGCTGGTGGGCCCGTTCCAAAGCGGCAAAACCACACTTTTGGAGGCTATTCTCGCCCGCACCGGCGCGGTTCAGCGCCAGGGCACGGTCGACGCGGGTTCCTCGGTCGGTGACTCCAGCAAGGAGGCGCGCGGCCACAAGATGAGCGTGGAGGCGACCTTCGTCACCACCAGTTTCATGGGCGACAATTACGTCTTCGTCGATTGCCCCGGCTCCATTGAATTCATCCACGATATGCGCAGCGTGCTGCCGGCGGTCGATGCCGCAGTGGTGGTCTGCGAGGCGGATGAGAAGAAGGTTCCGCAGCTGCAATTGATCCTGCGCGAACTGGAAGACCAGAACATTCCGCACTTCCTGTTCCTCAACAAGATCGACAAGGCCGACAAGCGCGTGCGCGAGACGATCAAGCTCTTGCAGCCGGCCTCGCGCCTGCCGTTGCTGTTGCGGCAGATCCCGATCTGGAAAGGCGATCTCATCGCCGGCTTCGTCGATCTCGCGCTTGAGCGCGCTTATGTCTACAAGGAATATGCGCCGTCGGAGATCGTCGAGCTCAAGGGCGAGGATGCCGACCGCGAGAAGGAAGCGCGCTTCACCATGCTGGAGACGCTCGCCGATCACGACGACGAGCTCATGGAGCAGTTGCTAGAAGACATCCAGCCGCCGCGCGACAAGGTGTTCGACGATCTTTCCAAGGAGCTGCGCGCGCGCGAGGTGTGTCCCGTGCTGATCGGCGTTGCCACCCGTTCGAACGGCATCCTGCGTCTGCTCAAAGCGCTGCGCCACGAGGCGCCCAGCGTGGCGGAAACGGCCGCGCGGCTCGGCGTCAAGGCCAATGGCGATGCGGTGGCGCTGGTGCTCAAGACCTTCCACACCACCCACGGCGGCAAAATGTCGGTCGCCCGCGTATTGGCGGGGCAGGCCGGCGACGGCACCACCTTCCACACCGCGGAAGGCGAAGCCGGCCGCGTCTCCGGTGTGTTCAAGGTGATGGGCCAGAATTTCGAGAAGCGCGGTCCGGCGGTCACCGGCGAGACGGTGGCTTTCGGCAAGCTCGATGGCGCTAAGACCAGCGACACGCTATCGGCGGGTAAGCAGCCGCATGCCGGGTTGGTTACGGTCGCGCCCTATCCGCCGGTGCTCGCCATCGCGGTACAGGCCAAAGAACACAAGGACGACGTCAAGCTCGGCGCCGCCTTCACCAAGCTCAACGAGGAAGATCCCTCGCTCACCGTCGAACACGATCCCGAAAGCCACGAAGTGGTGATCTGGGGCCAGGGCGAGATGCATCTGCGGGTCGCCACTGAGCGGCTGGCCGACCGCTTCGCCGTCCCGGTTACCTCGCATCGGCCCTCGGTCGGTTACCGCGAGACCATCCGCAAGCCGATCTCCATCCGCGGCCGCCACAAGAAACAGTCCGGCGGCCACGGCCAGTTCGGCGACGTAGTGCTGGAGATCAAGCCGCTGCCGCGTTCGGCCGGCTTCCAGTTCGAGGAGCGCATCACCGGCGGCGTGGTGCCGCGTAACTACATTCCGGCCGTGGAAGAAGGCGTGATCGACGCGCTCAAGCACGGCCCGCTCGGCTTCCAGGTGGTGGACCTGCATGTGGCGCTGGTCGACGGCTCCTACCACGCGGTGGATTCTTCCGACATGGCGTTCCGCATTGCCGGCCGCATCGGCGTCGGCGACGGATTGCCGCAATGCAATCCGGTGCTGCTCGAGCCGATCCATGAGGTGGAGATTGTCTGCCCGAGCGAGGCCACTGCCAAGATGAACGCGATTCTCTCCAGCCGGCGCGGCCAGATTCTCGGCTTCGACGCGCGCGACGGCTGGGATGGCTGGGACGTGGTGCGCGCGCAGATGCCGGAAAGCGAGATCGGCGACCTCATCATCGAGGTGCGGTCGGCCACCGCCGGTGTCGGCTCGTTCACCTTCAAGTTCGACCACATGGCCGAACTGACGGGACGCACCGCCGATCAGATCATCGCGGCCAGGAAGGCGGCGGAGTAAACGTCACGGTCATTCCGGGGCGCGGGCGTCAGCCCGCGAACCCGGAATCAAAAGCGCAGTCGAGGCCTCTCGTTGTGTTGTGGATTCCGGGTTCGCCGTTGCGCGGCGCTCCGGAATAACAAGTCAATTGCCGTTCACCGCCGCCACATAGCGCGCGACCGATTTCTCCAGCACCGCTTTGGCGTTGCGCGGGATGACGCGGTCGAAATAATGGCCGTAGATCACGTCGAACGAATACGGCGCCAGCGCGGCGCCGATCGCTTGGACCGTTGGTGCCGACAGCGGAATGAAATTCGGATAGCTGCGCATGAAGCTCAGCCATTTGCGGTCGGTGGTGACGCTGAGAATATCGCCGGAGCCGATCACGCCGCGGCCGCCGGCGCCGCCGGCCCAGTGCAGCACGCTGCCGCCGGGGAAATGACCGCCGCAGCGGATCAGCGTGACACCGTCCCATAGTTTCAGTGCATCGCCGTACCACGGCTTGATCGCGGGGTCCGGCCGGCTGATCCATTCGCTGTCGGCAGCGTGCAGATAGATCGGCGCATCGAAGGCGCGCGCCCATTCCACCATGGTTGTGTAGAAATGCGGATGCGAGATCGCGATGGCCTGGATGCCGCCGAGGCTCTTGATCAGGGTAACGGTGGCCGCGTCCAAAAGCGAAATGCAGTCCCACAACACATTGCCGCCTGCGCTGCGCACCAAGAGGGCGCGTTGGCCGATGGCAAAGCCCGGCTGCGTGCCGATGCCGATGATCCCCGGCTCGTATTCACGGAAAGCGTTGAGCTGGCCGACCTGAAGCGCTTCGAGCGTGGTCCAGCTCTGGCCGCGCGGCGGCACGTATTGCCGCTCCTCCTCGCAGATGCGGCATTGCGCGGGCGGCTCAGCGCTCGGCGGATATTGCGTGCCGCAGGCGGTGCAGATGAAGCAGGGCATGACGATATCTCAAACCGCGCCACTACGCCCGTGAAGCGGCGCGGATTATTCGTCTTCGTCCCGCGCGCTCTTGCCGCCGAGTTGCTTGAGTTTGGCTAACACCGCGCTGACGTCGAGGTCCTCGCTTGATTTTGACTCCTGCGCGGCGGCTACCGCCTCCTCCTCGGCCTCCTTGGCCGCGGTGGTCTCGGCAGCCGGCAACAGCGTGGCGCCGGTGTCGATCGGTGCCGGCTTCTCTTTGTTGGCGCGCGACACTTCGAGATCAAGGTCGATCTGCGAGCACAGGCCGAGCGTCACCGGGTCCATCGGCGAGAGGTTGGCCGCGTTCCAGTGGGTGCGGTCGCGGATGGCGGCGATGGTCGACTTAGTGGTGCCGACCAGGCGCATGATCTGGCTATCCTTGAGCTCGGGATGATTGCGCACCAGCCAGAGGATGGCGTTGGGGCGGTCCTGACGGCGCGACACCGGGGTATAGCGCGGGCCCTTCTTGCTGCGATCGGAACCGGGGACCGCGACCTTGGGGTTGGCGAGAGTCAGGTGAATTTCGGGATTGGCTTCGGCGGCGGCGATCTGCTCGCGCGAGAGCTGGCCTGTCTGGATCGGGTCGAGGCCCTTGATGCCCTGTGCGGCGTCGCCGTCGGCGATCGCCTTCACCTCGAGCGGATGGAGTTTGCAGAACTCCGCGATCTGGTCGAAGGTCAGCGCGGTATTGTCCAGCAGCCAGACGGCGGTCGCCTTCGGCATCAAGGGTGCAGCAGTCATGGCGATATCCTCCTCACGCTCCGCCCGCCCCCCGGGCGAAGCTCTAGATCATCGGCGATGATCGGAAAGTGGGCGGAATATAGGGGCTTGGTCGGGTCCATGCAATGGTCCCGACTTGACAGGAGCGGCCGGCGCCCCCCATGTCGGGCCAAAGGGAATCCCACCCCGTTCCGAGGTCCCGATGGCCGCCGAAAAACCCGCTTTGCAGGTGCTGCTGTGCTCGCCGCGCGGCTTCTGCGCCGGGGTGGTGCGCGCCATCGAGTCGGTGGAACGGGCGCTCGCCCTGTACGGGCCGCCGGTCTATGTCCGCCACGAAATCGTCCATAATCGCTATGTTGTGGACAGCCTGCGGGCCAAGGGGGCCATTTTTGTCGAGGAACTCGAGGAGATTCCCGACACCACGGCGCCGGTTATCTTTTCCGCCCATGGGGTGCCCCGCTCGATCCCCGAGGAGGCGGCGCGCCGCAATCTGGTTGCGCTCGACGCCACCTGTCCGCTGGTCACCAAGGTGCATCGCGAGGCGGAAATCCACTTCCGGCGCGGGCGCGAGATCGTGCTGATCGGGCATGCCGGCCACCCGGAAGTGGTCGGTACCATGGGCCAGCTTCCGCCCGGCGCCGTCACCCTGGTCGAGAGCCTGGAGGACATCGAGAAGTTCACCCCGCGCGACCCGGCCAATCTCGCCTTCGCAACCCAGACCACGCTGTCGGTGCAGGATACCGCCGCCATGGTCGAGGCCCTCCAGCGGCGTTTCCCGAACATCGTCGGGCCGCACAAGGAGGACATCTGCTACGCCACCACCAACCGCCAGGACGCGGTGCGCAAGGTGGCACCGGTGGTCGATGCCATGATTGTCGTGGGGGCGCCCAATTCCTCCAATTCGCAGCGTCTGAAGGAAGTGGCGGAGCGCGCCGGCTGTCCGCGCGCCATGCTGGTGCAGCGCGGCACCGATATCGATTGGCAGCTGCTCGACGGCGCCGCGCGGGTCGGCATCACCGCCGGCGCCTCGGCGCCGGAAGTCCTGGTCGAGGAGGTGCTCGACGCGTTGGCAGAACGTTACACCCTCAACGTCGAGACGGTTTCCACCGCTGAGGAAAACATGTTCTTTCCCTTGCCCCGCCCGCTGCGGGAGGACCGCGCGGCGGAGTGACGTTTCATGGCGGTCTACACCGACGTCACCGCGGACGATCTCAACGAGTTCCTGGCCTGTTACGACATCGGCACCTTGCTCTCCTACAAGGGCATTGCCGAGGGCGTGGAGAATTCCAACTTCCTGGCGCACACCACCAGCGGCAATTTCATTCTCACGCTTTATGAGAAGCGCGTCGCCGAGGGCGACCTGCCGTTCTTCCTGGCGCTGATGGAGCACTTGGCCACGCGCGGCATCACCTGTCCGCAGCCGGTGAAAAACCGCGCCGGCGGATTGCTCGGGCGCGTGGCCGGGCGGCCAGCGGCGATCGTCACCTTCCTCGACGGCCTTTGGATCCGCCGGCCCAATGCGGGTCATTGTGCGGCGGTCGGCGAGGCGCTGGCGCGGCTGCATCTTGCCGGCGCCGATTTCGAGATGAAACGGGCCAACGCCTTGTCGATGACGAGCTGGCGGGGACTTTATGAGCACGCCAAGGGAGGTGGCGACAGCGTGCGGCCGGGCCTGTGCGCGGCGATCGCCGAGGAGCTCGACACGCTCGAGCAAAACTGGCCGCGCGATCTGCCGGTCGGCGTCATTCATGCGGATCTCTTCCCCGACAACGTGTTCTTCCTTGGCGACACACTGTCCGGCCTGATCGATTTCTATTTCGCCTGCACCGATACACTCGCCTATGACGTGGCGATCTGCCTCAATGCCTGGTGTTTTGAGCCGGATCATTCCTACAACGTCACCAAGGGCCGCGCGCTGCTGCGAGAATACGCGAAGGTGCGCAATCTCTCGGCCGCCGAATGTGCAGCGTTGCCGATGCTGGCGCGCGGTGCCGCCATGCGCTTTCTATTGACGAGGTTGGTCGACTGGCTGGCGGTGCCGAACGGCGCGCTGGTCAAGCCGAAGGACCCGTTGGAATATTTCCGCAAGCTGCGCTTCCACCAGTCGGTGACCAGCGTCGCTGACTACGGCATCGGCGCATGATCCCGAAAAGTGGGAACCGGTTTTCGGATAAGATCATGCGCCAGGAAAAGACTTCATGAGCGAGCGGCGGGTCACCATTTACACCGATGGCGCCTGCTCTGGTAATCCCGGCCCGGGTGGCTGGGGCGTGATCCTCAGATCGGGCGATCACGAAAAAGAACTCAAGGGCGGCGAACCGCATACCACCAACAACCAAATGGAGTTGATGGCAGCGATATCCGCGCTGGAGGCGCTCAATCGCCCCTGCATTGTCGACCTGCACACCGACAGCGAATATCTGCGCAACGGCATCACCAAGTGGATCCACGGCTGGAAGCGCAATGGCTGGCGCACCGCCGATAAGAAGCCGGTAAAGAATAAAGAGCTCTGGCAACGGCTCGATACCGCGCTGGGTGAGCATCAGGTGCACTGGCACTGGGTCAAGGGTCACGCCGGCCATGCCCAGAACGAGCGCGCCGACGAACTGGCGCGCGAAGGTCTGATCGCGGCCCGCGCCGGGGCTGTGGGTGCGATGAAGACAAAATAGTCATGGCCGGAACAGGTCCGGCCATGACCATGACGTTGAGGTGCGTTGACCGCGCAGGAAAAGTTAAATCTGCGCCAACAGCGCCTGGCCACCCGAGATCTCGCACTTGCCGGGCGCTTCCTCGATGTTGATCTGCTTCACCACGCCATCCTCGACCAGCATGGAATAGCGCTTGGAGCGGATGCCGAGGCCGCCGGCGGTCGCGTCGAGCACCATATCGACACCCTTGGCGAATTCGGCGCTGCCGTCGGCGAGAAATTCGATCTTGCCGTCGCCGCCGGTCGATTTCGCCCACTCCTTCATGACAAAGGCGTCGTTGACCGCGGTCACCGCAATAGTGTCGACGCCCTTCGCTTTGAAGGCCGCAATATTATTGAGGAAACTCGGCATGTGCAGATTGCTGCAGGTCGGCGTGAAGGCGCCGGGCACCGCAAACAGCGCGACCTTCTTGCCCTTGAAAATTTCGTCGGTCGTTTTCGGCTTGGGGCCCTCGCCAGTCATGACGCGGAACGTTGCGTTGGGCAGGCGATCGCCGACCTTGATAGCCATGGTGTCATCCTCGTGTGCTGAAGTGTTCTCCCGAACGCGCAAAATAGCGCAAGCAGCGGATTAGTCGAGATGGGCCGTGGTCTGGTAGGCCGCATCGCCCTCGACCACCGTGAAGATCAGATCGAAATGGCCCTTGGGGCTGATGCCGGGCGGCAAGCCGTCGAGCACGAAGCCAAATCGGCGATGGCCGGCGGGCGCACCGGCCGCCGGCTGCGGCACCGGCAGCGCCCATTCGGCCGTCGGTCCTTCCACGAAGACCTGCAGCGGAACGCCGGCGGGCGCCTTGAGATCGACCGCGATTAGCGGCTTGGCCGCATCGTTGGCACGGCGCACGGTCAGCCCAAGCTCCGCGGCGGGGACGATCTTGGGCACGTGCGCCTCGGCGGCGGTGAGCAGGGCATCGTTACTGCTGTTGCCGCCGCTGAGCGTGAGCGCGGCTTGTCCGCGCGCCGGCACGCATAGTTTGGCGCAGATCGCGTAATCAGCTTTCACATGCAACTCGACGGGCTTGCCCGGCTGCTGTGGCGTCACGATCACGGGGAAGATCACGTCATCGGTATAGCCGAGGGTATTGCCGGTCTCGTCGGTATAAAGATGAGGGGCCGGATAACGCACCTGGGCGTGCCCCAAGTTTTGCGAGCCGGAAAAATCGAATTGCGGCGGCACGCCGGAATCGCCGGGATAGCGCCAATAGGTGTGCCAGCCCGGCGCCAGTTTGATTTCGATGCCGGCGCGCAATGTGGTGGCGTTCGGCTTGGCCGATCCGGCGATCAGCCGCAGCGCGGCATCGTTGCCATTATTGGCCCAGGGTGAGGCGTCATCGGACCGCGCCGGCGCGGCGAGCGTCAGCAGCACAGCCGCGGCAAGCGGCCAGGCCGCGCGGTAACCAGATCGCGATTTGCGAATGCCTGTCATGCCGCATGATTTAGTTGGTAACGCGATGTCGCACCACTGAATTCATCGTGAGCAGGCGGTGAACGGAAAAAGGGCAAAGTGGTGTTTTTGCCACATTTTCCCGCCTAGTAGGGGCTCTTGAATATGACGGCGGCGCGACCAAGTTTCCTGGGCTGCCGTTTGCAAAGGTCCATCGATCGGATAACCTTTCAGCCATGAAGCTCAACCGGATGCCGAACGCCACGACTCCCGCCCGCGGTTTTCTCGACGGTCAGATGCTGATCGCGATGCCGACGATGAGCGATGAGCGTTTCGCGCGCACGTTGATTTATGTCTGCGCGCATTCAAGCGAAGGCGCCATGGGCATTGTCGTCAACCAGCCGGCGCAGAATATCCAATTCCCCGAATTGCTGGTGCAGCTCGAAGTGATTCCGGAGAGCGAGCGGATCCAATTGCCGCGCCGGGCGGAAAGCGTGAAGGTGCTCAAGGGCGGGCCGGTGGAGACCGGACGCGGCTTCGTGCTGCATTCGGCCGATTTCTTCATCGAGAACTCGACGCTGCCGATCGACGAGGGCATCTGCCTGACCGCCACGCTCGATATCCTCAAGGCGATTGCGCACGGGAAGGGGCCGCAAAGCGCGATACTCGCGCTCGGCTATGCCGGCTGGGCGCCCGGCCAGTTGGAAGAGGAGATCCAGCAGAACGGCTGGCTGCATTGCGCCGCCGATCCCGAGCTGATTTTCGGCAGCGACATCGAGCACAAATACGAGCGCGCGTTGCGCAAGCTCGGAATCGATCTCGGCATGCTGTCGAGCGAAGCCGGGCACGCCTGATTTTCTCCAGCGGAGTTAGACGAATAAGCCGGATCAGCGCGCGATCTCGAAACGCTCGCCGGTCAGCAGCCTGCGCGCGTCTTCGGCGCTCATCGGCTCGCCGAAGGCGAAGCCTTGCGCGTATTCGCAGCCGAGATGATAGAGCTCGACCGCGTCGCTGTCGGTCTCGGCGCCTTCCGCGACCACTTCCATACCGAGATCGTGACCGAGCGCGATGATCGAACGCAGGATCACCGGGCGGGTGCCGCGCGCGGTGGTGCGCACGAAGGATTGGTCGATCTTAATGGTGTCGAACGGGAAGCGCTGCAGATAGGCGAGCGAGGAATGGCCGGTGCCGAAGTCGTCGAGCGAGAGGCCGGCGCCGAGCTCGCGGATGCGGGCTAGGATCACGGCGGCGTGCTCGGGATTTTCCATCACCAGCGATTCAGTGATTTCCAGCTTGAGGGTGCCGCGCGCCAGCGCCGAGCGCGCCAGCACGCTGCGCAAATCCTGGATCAGGTCGTGACGCAGCAATTGGCGCGACGACACATTGACGCTGGCGAACACCGGGTCGCGCCCGCGCGTTTCCGCCTGCCAGCTGGCGAGCTGGCGCGCGGTGTGCTCGAGCACGAATAGGCCGAGATCGACGATCAGCCCGATCTCCTCGGCGATGGAGATAAATTCCGCCGGCGACAGCCGGCCCATCTTGGGATGGTCCCAGCGGGCCAGCGCTTCGAATCCGGCGATCATACGGTCTTCCAGCCGCACGATCGGCTGGTAGAGCACTTTGATCTCCTGGCGCTCGATGGCGCGGCGCAATTCCGATTCCAGCGCCAGCCGGTCGGTCTTGCGCGAGCGCATGGCCGGCTTGAAGATCTCGATGCGGTCGCCGCCAATGCGCTTGGCGTAATACATCGCGAGCTCGGCATCCTTGAGCACCTCTTCCGGACGATGCGGCTGCTCGTCGGCGAGCGCCAATCCGAACGAGGCGGTAAGGAAGATCTCGCGGTCGTTAAAAGCGATCGGCGCGCGCAAAGTGCGGCGCAGCGTCTCGGCAAAGGCGATGATGCGTGCGGGTTCCTTCTCCGATAGCAGGATCAGCGCGAACTGATCGCCCGCGAGCCGCGCCAGCGTGTCCTGCGGCTTGAGCAGGCGGGACAGCCGGCGCGCGGTGGTGAGCAGGATGGAATCGCCGACCGCCATGCCGACCGAATCGTTGACCTGCTTGAAGCGGTCGAGATCGACCACCACGATTGACGGCCTGATCTGGGTGTCGGAGCGCGCGAAGGCGAAAGCCGCTTCCATGCGGTCGAGGAACAATTCGCGGTTGGGCAGGCCGGTGAGATTGTCATGCACCGCGTCGAACAGCAGCCGTTCCTCGCCGTTCTTGATCTCGGTCACGTCGGTCAGCGTGCCGACCACGCGCACCACCTCACCGTCGGAGCCGACCACCGGTCGCGCCTTGAGCGTGAACCAAAGATAGTGACCGTCGGTCGCGCGCAGGCGGAAATCCTGGGTCAGGCGGCCGCGCCGCTGCTCCACGATATTGTCGAGCGCGGCACGGAAGCGATCGCGATCGAGCGGATGCAGGATTTCCAGCCAGCTCGCCGCGGCGCCTTCCAATGCGCCGCGTTTCAACCCGAGCAGGCTCTCAGTTTCCGGGCTGGTGAACACCTTGTCGGCGGACACGTCCCAGTCCCAGATCAGGTCGCCGGCGCCGGTCAGCGCCAATGCGCGGCGCTCGACGTCTGAAACAATGCCGTGGGCGGTGCCGCCGGCGAAGGCGTGCTGCATGACCGTGAAGCCGATCAGCATCACGATCAGCACCAGGCCGCCGAGCAGGGCCGGCCCGATGATGTCGTTGGTGACGACGCCGGTGACGGCAAGCCCGGCGCCGAAGGTCCAGGCCACCAGCAGGATCCAGGTCGGGATCAGCAGCACCGCGCGGTCGTAGCCGTGCGTGGAGAGATAACTCACGAGCGCCAGGCCGAACACCGCGATACAGGCCAGCGACATGCGCGCGATGCCGGAGGCGACGGCGGGATCGAACACCGCGACGCCGATCAGCGCCGCCAGCGCGGCGAGCCAGGCGACGGTGATGTGCATGTAGCGCACGTGCCAACGCGACAAATTCAAATAGGCAAACAGGAAGACGAGAAGAGTCGCCGACAGGATCGCCTCGCCGCAGGCGCGCCATATGCGCTCGGCGCCGGCCGACATGTCAAACACCTTGCCCCAGAAGCCGAAGTCGATGCCGATATACATGAGCACCGCCCAGCCGAGCGCGGCGGCGGCCGGGAACATGATAGAGCCCTTCACCACGAACAGGATGGTGAGGAAAAGTGCCAACAGGCC
>JAKAMD010000465.1 GCA_021823875.1 Pseudomonadota bacterium
AACCGCCGATGACGCCCGCCATGAGCGCGAACACCAGGTACATGGTGCCGATATCTTTGTGGTTCGTCGAATAGACAAAGCGCCGCCATCCGGTCGGATGGTGGCCGTTGGCGTCATGCCCTGCGTGTGCAGCCGCTGTGGTTGCCATTGTTCTTGTCCCTTAGAACCTATTCATGGTCGCTTATTGTGATTTAAATCGCGCGCGCTTCATTCCGCCGCTGCCAGCTCGGTCGGACGCGGCTTAGCGTCCTTCTTCGCGGCAACCTTGGCGGATGATGTCGGCTCGGTGCTGGCGTATTTCTTCTTCGCGTCCGCGAGCCAGGCCGTGTACTCCTTCTCGGTCACCACATGCACGACGATCGGCATGAAGGCATGACCGCGGCCGCACAGCTCGGAGCACTGGCCGTAATAGGTGCCGACGCGCTCGGCCTTGAACCAGGTCTCGTTGATGCGGCCGGGGATGGCGTCGATCTTCACGCCAAAGGACGGCACCGCCCAGGAGTGGATGACGTCGGCGCCGGTAGTGAGCACTTTCACCACCTTGTTGACCGGCACGACCATCTCATTGTCGACCGTCAACAGGCGCGGCTGACCGGGCTTGAGATCCTTGTCCTGCACCAGGAGCGAATCGAACTCGAACTTCTGGTCGGGATAGCTGTAGCTCCAGAACCACTGCTTGCCGGTGGCCTTCACCGTGACGTCGGCCTTCGGCACATTGAGCTCGAGGAACAAGAGGCGGAACGAAGGCACCGCGATCGTCACCAGGATCAGCACCGGCACCACCGTCCAGATCACCTCGATCATGGTGTTGTGGGTGGTGCGCGAGGGTACCGGATTGGCGCGGGCGTTGAAGCGCACCATCACAATCACCAGGAGGGCCAGCACGAACAGCGCCACCGCCCCGATGATCCAGAGGAGGAAGTCGTGGAACCAGATGATGTCGGCCATCACAGGAGTGCCGGCGGCCTGAAGACCGATTTCCCACTCCCGCGGCCCACCCGTGGTCGCCGCCGTTGCGGCACCGGCGCCGCCGATAACGGTCACCGACGTGACCAAAAACGCGATAAGCCGTTTGAACAACAGCATCGTCTAATGCGCTCCCTCGCTCGACGCCCTGCTGCAGGCTGTTTTTGTTGTCGCCTGCCGCAAGGAAAAATAGTCCCCGCTCCCCGAACACGGCATGGTCGCCACGGGCGCGGCAACTTCTCGGTTCGGCGGGACAGGGGAATTCCCGGTTTGTAAAACCACAATTCGGGCTGCCCTGCAATGCATGTATATTGCACCCTCCTGCGACAAAGGACGTTCTCAAGAGAGTTTTCGGCAGGCAGCCCCCTGCATAAACCCTGCCGCGCCGCATTTACGCCACGTCAGCGGTGCCTGGACATGACCGAAGGGCACGTTTTGGGCGCCGCGGCCTTGCTTGACACTCCCCAACAACCGTGACCCAAGGGGCCACCAGGATGCAAAATGGCGGGGTGGCGATTCGCACCCACGGTGGTGGATGGCGGTGGGGCCGCGAGCCAAGGAATTGAGCAATGGGCATTTTCTGGCACAACCGGCGAGCGCTTGCGAAATCGGCATGGCTCTTGGGTCTGATTTTCGGCCTGGCGCTTGGTAGCACCGCTCCGGCCGCCGCCCAGGGCGCGGTCAAGTCCGTGCACAAGGACTGGCAGATTCGCTGCGACACCCCGCCGGGTGCAAAAAATGAGCAATGTGCCCTGATTCAGAGCGTCACCTCGGCCGACCGGGCCAATATCGGCCTGACGGTGATCGTGCTGAAAACCGCCGACCAGAAGAGCCGGCTCATGCGCGTAGTGGCGCCGCTTGGCGTGCTACTGCCGTCGGGTCTGGGCCTCAAGATCGACAATGCCGATATCGGCCGCGCCGGCTTCGTACGCTGCCTGCCCAACGGCTGCATCGCCGAAGTGGTCATGGATGACGCGCTGATCCAGAAGCTGCGTACCGGCAAGACCGCAACCTTCATCATCTTCCAGACGCCGGAGGAAGGCATCGGTTTTCCGGTGAGCCTCGCCGGCTTCGCTGAAGGCTACGATCAATTGCCGTGAACCGGCCCACGGCGGGCTAACGCCCTCGCATTTCTCGCATTCTAGTGTTGCCGCCGTCGGGCTTGACCCGGCGGGCTCCGTCTTGCTTGCTGTCGCGCAAAGAGCGACGGAGGAACGCCGGGTGCAACTGGGTTTTGTCGGTTTGGGCGCGATGGGCGAGTTGATCGTCCCCCGACTCATGAACGCCGGTCATGAAGTGACCGGCTGGAACAGATCACGCGAAAAGGGCGTGCCGCTCATCAAGCAAGGCATGCGCTGGGCCGACACCCCGCGCGAGGTCGCCGCGCAAAGCGAGATCGTGTTCGCAATCGTCACCGATTCAAAAGCGGTGCGCGCGGTGGCGCTCGGCCCGGACGGCGTCGTGTCCGGCCTCAAGCCCGGCGGCATTTTCATCGACATGAGCACCATCGAGCCGGACGAGAGCCGCGCGGTGGCTGCCGAATTCACCAAAGCCGGCTGCATCATGCTCGACGGCCCGCTGTCCGGCTCGCCGGTGACCGTGAACAGCGGCCAGGCGTCGATCATGATCGGCGGCGACGAAGAAGCCTTTGAGCGGGTGAAACCGGTGCTGCTCGCCATCGGCCCGAAGGTGACGCGCATCGGCGGCAACGGGCTCGCCTGCCAGATGAAGATCGCGGTCAACCTGCTGCTGATGGTCGAGGTGATCTGCTTCGGCGAAGCGGTGGCGCTGGCCGAGAAGGGCGGCGTTTCGCGCGAGGCCGCGGTCGACGCCATCCTCAAGAGCGTCGCCGCCTCGCCGGTGCTCGGTTATCGCGGGCCGTTCATCCTGGACGGCAAGATGCCGGAAGTGCCGCTCGCCGACGTGACGCTGCAACAGAAAGACATGATGCTCGCGCTCAATCTCGGCCGCCGGC
>JAKAMD010000466.1 GCA_021823875.1 Pseudomonadota bacterium
AGAGCAGCAACCTCATGTATGGGATGTATTCGGTTGGACAGGCCGCTAATGAATACAGCCGCGCGCTGTTGCGCAAGTGAGGAAGGCATGCCGCGTTTCGCCGCCAATCTCGGCTATCTGTTCACCGACCGTCCGCTTATCGAACGCATCGACGCCGCCGCCGCGTGCGGTTTCAAGGCGATCGAGCTGCAGTTCCCTTATGATGTGCCGGCTGCGGCGGTGAGGGAGGCGGTCGAACGCAACAAGCTCGCCGTGCTCGGCATCAACACGCCGCCGGGCAATCGCGAGGGCGAATTCGGTCTGGCCGCGCTGCCCGGCCGTTCGCGCGATTTCGAGGCCGCCTTCGCGCGCGCCTTCGACTACATCACCGCGGTCGGCGGCAGCGCCGTGCACTGCCTGGCCGGCAAGGTTGCGACCGAGCAGCGGCCGGCGGCCGAGCGCGTGTTCATCGAGAATCTGCGGCGCGCCGCCGACCGCGCCATCGAGAAGGACATCAAGCTGTTGATCGAGCCGATCAATCCGCGCGACCGGGCGTTCTATTTCCTCAACCACGTCGAACATGCCGCCGACATCATCGACAAGGCGGCGCGGCCCAATATCCGCATGCAGTTCGACTTCTATCACGCGCAGATTGTCGGTGGCGATCTGATCCACCGGCTGGAGCAGTACCTGCCGGTGATCGGCCATCTGCAATGCGCGGCGGTGCCCAGCCGGCACGAGCCGGACGAGGGCGAGATCAATTACCCCGCCGTGTTCGAGGCGGTCGACCGGCTGGGCTATTCGGGCTGGATCGGGGCCGAATATCGGCCGCGCGGGCGTACCGAGGACGGCCTCGCCTGGGGCAGCCCCTACGGCATAGCAGCGCCGCGTTAACCACGGACGCCCTTGAAAAGCCACGCTTTTTCGCTTTGCCAGAGCGTCGTGCGCTGGTAGAGTTTAACTATGTGGGGCCGAGCCAAGAAACCCGAGGACGAGAAGCCGGCAGCGGCAGCGGCAGCGCCGCTGAAGGAAGCCGTACGCGAGGCGCGCATCGAGGCTGCCGAACGCTCGGGCGTGGTGGTCGATCTGCGTGATGCCGAGGTCGCGCGGCTCGAACTGCTCAACGAAGCGCTCGATCCGCTGTTCGCCGAGATTCCTGGCGATGTCGATCTGTTCGATCGCGGCGTCAGCAAGGGTGACGCGCCGCGGCTGTGGGTCGACGTCATCGCCCATGTCGAAATGGGCCGCGACAAGCGGCAATACCGTTTCGTGCAGGATACCCGTTACGGCCGCACCGTGCTGGCCGAGAGCTACGAGGTGCCAGAGCTGGTGCAGGCGATCACCCGCTATGTGGCGCGTCGCCTGGTCGAGCGCGAGCGTGCCTTGTCGGACGACGCGCCGTTCGGCGAGGCTACCGCGCGCAAGCTCCTGCAGCACGAGCAGCGGCGCGGCCGCCTACGCGCCATCCGCACCTTCATCTACGGGCTAATCCTCGGCGTCGCCGCGCTGGTGGCGCTGGCGCTGCTCTACAAGCCGCATCCCTAGCCGAACAGCATCTCCCGCTTGCGCTCCACCACCGCGCCGTCGGCGGTGATGCCGCGCGATATTATTTCGCAGCGCCAGGCGCCGGGTTCGCCGTCGATTCGATAAAGGTTGTAGCCGGCCGCTTCCTTGGCCACGCCCGGCGCGGCGGACGCGGACGGCACGCCCACCGCCGGCACCCGCGTCCCGTCAGGTCCGTCGAGCCAGTTCAGCATGGTGCGGTGATCGTGACCGTGCAGCAGCAATTCGGCGCCGTGTTCGGCAACAACTTGTTTGAGCGTGTCGGCATCGATCAGGCGCTTGTGCCAGCCGGTTTCGCTCACCGGCGGATGATGGATCAGGATCACGCGCATCACCGGCTCGCGCTTGAGCTTGGCGAGCAGCGTGGCGAGACCGGCGAGCTGCGCATCGCCGATGCGGCCGGTGGCCATGCCCCAGGCGGTCGGCACGCCGGTCGAGACGCCGATCAGCGCCAGCGGTCCGCGTCGGCGCAGATAAGGGAAATCGCCGTCGTCGCCGCGCATATAGATGCCGAACGCCTGCATGGCGTGGAAGGCGCCCGCCCGCACATAGATGTCGTGATTGCCCGGCACGTAGCTTACCGTGTGCGCATCGCCGAGGCTCGCCAGGAAAGCGCGCCCGGGCGGAAATTCGTTCTGAGCCGCGATGTTGACGATGTCGCCAGTCACCGCGATGTGGTCGGCATGCTGCGCCTTCAGGTCGGCGGTGAGTTTGTCGAGCACGCTGCGTTCATGGATGAAGCGCCGCTTGCGCCACCAATTGAAGTAGCCGGTGATGCGCTTGCCGATGAGCTCGACCCAATCCGGCGCCGGCAGCGGTGCCAGATGAGGATCGGAAAGATGGGCGAGGGTGAACATCGTAAGCGCGGGGACGGTGTCCGTTGATTAAGAACTCCCGATGAAGATGCCGGCCAGGAATACCAGCACGCCGCCGATCACCACCTGGAACGCCGCCTGCAGGAACGGCGTGTCCATGTAGCGGGTGCGGATCCAGGAGATGGCGCCGAGCTCCACCACGACCACGGCGATCGACACAAGGGTGGCCGTCCAGAAATGCGGAATGAGATAGGGCAGCGTGTGCCCGAGCCCGCCCACCATGGTCATCAGGCCGCAGACCGAGCCGCGCAGCAGCGGCGCGCCGCGCCCGGTGAGCGAGCCGTCGTCCGACAGCGCCTCGGCAAAGCCCATGGAAATGCCGGCGCCGATCGAGGCGGCGAGGCCGACCAGGAACGTCGCCCAGGTGTTGTGGGTGGCAAAGGCTGCCGCGAACAGCGGCGCCAGCGTCGACACCGAGCCGTCCATCAGCCCAGCCAGGCCCGGCTGCACATATTGCAGCACGAACATGCGGTGCGCGGTCTCGTCTTCGGTGGCGCGCGCCTCGGGCGTCAG
>JAKAMD010000056.1 GCA_021823875.1 Pseudomonadota bacterium
CGAAGCGATCCGCGCGCGTTACGGCGCCATCGCAAATGAACCGGTGCCGGAGCGGCTGAAGCTCGAACAAATTCTGCGCGGCGACCGCACGCGCTCTTGGAAGGCGATGGCAGCGGCTGCGGCGGTGATTGCCTTCATTAGCGGCGGCGCGGCCGGCTGGTTCGCGCGCGGTGCAACGGCTGCCTTGTCCGCAAGCAACGGCACGATCACGGCCGACGCATTGGAGGCTTATCGGCTTTACGTGGTCGAAGTGCGCCACCCGGTCGAAGTGCCGGGCAGCGAGCGCGCGCACATGACGCAATGGCTGACCAAGCGGCTCGGCTATCAGCAGCACATACCCGACCTGAGTGCGGCTGGCCTCAAGCTGGTCGGTGGCCGGCTGCTGCCGGGACCGAACGGCGCGGCAGCGTTCTATATGTATGAAGGTCCGTCAGGCGAGCGTTACACGCTCTATTGCTCCAAGGTGGCGAGCCCGGAGAGCAGCCTGCGCTTTGCGGGTGGCAAGCAGTCGGCGGCATTCTATTGGGTCGACAACAAGGTCGGGTATGTGGTGGCCGGTCCCGACCAGCGCGAGCGGCTGGAGCAGATCACCAAGCTGATCTACGAGCAGATCGATCAAACGCAGAAGAAGTCGTGACGCGGACGCTGTCACCCCATGCCGTCACGCGGATCGTAAGGCTTCTTGTCGCGCCACGTTTTCATCAGCGCGGCAAGGTCATCGTCCGCCTTTTCAGGCAGCACGATGCGCACGGTGGCGAGCAGATCGCCGGTCGCTGACTTCGCTTTCAGGCCCTTGCCCTTGAGGCGGAAGGTGCGGCCCGAATTGGTGCCGGCCGGAATGGCGAGCTCCACCGGCCCGTCCAACGTCGGCACCCGCACTTTGCCGCCGAGCACCGCCTCGTAGAGCGTAATCGGTAATTCCAACCTGAGATCGGAACCGTCCGGCGTGAACACCGGATGCGGCGCGACATTGACGGTGATTATCGCGTCCCCCGTCTTGCCGTGCGCGCTCGGCCAGCCCTGCCCTTTCAAGCGGATCTGCTGACCGCTGGTCAGCCCGGCCGGAATCTTGACTTCGACGCTTTTGCCGGTCGGCAGTTGCACGCGCACCTTGGTGCCCTTGGCCGCGTCCGGCAGGCTGATGGTCACTGCGGCTTGCAAGTCCTGACCGGGGGCCGCGCCAAAATCCTCCGGCTCGAAGCCGGCACCAAAGCCACGGCCGCCGCCGCGGCCCGCGCCGCCGAATATGCCGCGCAGGACATCCTCGAAACCGCCGCCACCTCCGGCGCCGCGGCGCTCGAAGCCGTCCGGTCCGAAGTTGAAACTCTCGAAATGCGCCCCACCCGGCCCGCTGCGGAAGCCGCCGCCCGGCTGCGCGCCGAAACCCTCGAAGCCCTGGAAGCGCGGCTTGCCCTCGGCGTCGATCTCGCCGCGGTCGAAGGCCTTTCGCTTCTCGTCGTCGCCGACGATCTCGTAGGCGGCATTGAGCTCGGCAAAGCGCGAGGCCGCCTTGGGATCGTGCTTGTTGGCGTCGGGGTGCAGCTTCTTGGCGAGCTTGCGGTAGGCGCTCTTGACCTCCGCCTCGCTCGCGCTCTTCGACACCCCCAGGATCTGGTAGGGGTCGCGCATTGCCGTTCCAAACTCCTGTGAAAAGCCCCACTGCCAGCCACCAGACGGCGACTCGACCCTCCAAATGTGGGGTTCCAGCGCGCCGGATGCAATCGCGGGCATTATCTTCCGCTCATTCCCACGCAGGCGGGAATCCAGGGCGCATTCGCAACACCGATAATAGGGCTCTGGGCCCCGCGTTCGCGGGGACGAACGGGAAACCCTACGAGTTCTTCCAGGGCTTCATCGAGCGCACCTGCCAAACCCCGGTGGTGTGCTTGCATGCTTCGCCCTGCAGCCAGGACTGGTCGCTGCCCTTGACGTAGCTCGCCAGGAAGTCGCGACAGGTCTCGCCGTCCTGGCTATAAGCGGCGGCGATCGGCGTCACGGTTCCACGCGCGCCGGTATTCGGATTTTCCCAGGTGAGACTTGCATACTTCTCGCCGCGCCGGAGCACCTCGCTGGCGGCGGCCCGCGCATAGGCGAGATCGTCATCGGGCGGCAATTGTTTGGCGCTCGGTGTACCGGGCGGCGGCGTGATCGAGCCGGTGGTATCGGAACCGGTGCCGATCAACGAGTCGAGTTGATAGGACATGCTGCAGCCGCCGCTCGCCAGCGCGAGTGTCAGCAATGCAGCGCCAGCAGCCCCACGCCATAGGCGTGGGCGCCAAGCTCGACTATAACGGCACCGACTGCACCGGAACCGGCGGGTCCTGACCCGGATCAAACGAGCACTCCGATAAATGTCCGATACGGCCCCGATTGAACACCCTACTTGGTTAACGACTGGTGATTTCACCGCTGCGGACGAGCCTCTCCGGCTCTTCGCAGCCTGGCTGAAGGACGCCAGCACCTCGGAACCGCGCGATCCCACCGCCATGACGCTGGCGACGGTCGACGCCGACGGTTCCCCCAACGCCAGGATGGTGCTGCTGAAAGGCGCCGATGAGCGCGGATTCGTCTTCTTTACCAATGTGAACAGCCAAAAAGGGCGCGAGTTGGACGCCCATCCGCGGGCGGCACTGGTGTTCCACTGGAAATCCCTCAACCGGCAAATCCGCATCCGTGGGCCGGTCGAGACCGTCACCGACGCCGAGGCGGACGCCTATTTCGCCAGCCGGCCCAAGCAGGCGCAGATCGGCGCCTGGGCCAGCAAACAGTCCTCGCCGCTGGAGAGCCGGCTCGCCTTCGAGAAGCAGGTCGCGCTCTATGCCGCCAAATACGCCATCGGCGCGGTACCGCGGCCGCCCTACTGGTCGGGCTACCGCATCCTGCCGCTCTCGATCGAGTTCTGGCACGACCGGCCGTTCCGCCTGCACGACCGCATCGAATTCCGCCGCGAGAGCCTGAGCGCGCCGTGGAGCAAGACGCGGCTTTATCCCTGAGTTAGAATTTTGCATGCGCCGCGCGCGCCAGTGAGAACAAGAAATGGCCAACGCTCCATCGAACCAGCCTCGCCGTACGCTGCTGTTGACCGGCGCCAGCCGCGGCATCGGCCACGCCACCGTCAAGCGCTTCTCGGCCGCCGGCTGGCGCGTCATCACCTGCTCGCGCCACGCCTTCCCGGAGAACTGCCCCTGGGAAGCCGGACCCGAAGATCACATCCAGGTCGACCTCGCCGACGAGGCCAACACCCTGGAGGCGATCGAGGAGATCAAGCGGCGGCTCGAGCCGAAGGAACTGCACGCGCTGGTCAACAATGCGGCGATCTCGCCCAAGGCCGACGGCGGCGCCCGCATGGGCTCAATCGAGACGCCGATGGAAGTCTGGCACCAGGTGTTTCAGGTCAATTTCCTCGCGCCGATCATGCTGGCGCGCGGGCTGGTCGACCAGCTCAAGGCGGCCAAGGGTTCGGTGGTCAATGTGAGTTCGATCGCCGGCTCGCGCGTGCATCCGTTCGCCGGCTCCGCCTACGCCACCTCGAAGGCGGCGCTTGCCTCGCTCACGCGCGAAATGGCGCATGACTTCGGCCCGCTCGGCATCCGCGTCAACGCCATCGCGCCGGGCGAGATCGACACCGCCATCCTGTCGCCGGGCACCGAGAAGATCGTCGAGCAGATCCCGATGCACCGGCTCGGCACGCCCGACGAGGTCGCCAAGATCATCTACGTGCTGTGCACCGAAACGTCGTCATATGTGAACGGCGCGGAGATCCACATCAACGGCGGACAGCATGTGTAGGGCGGCGTGTCGCCTGCGCTGAGCGCACCGCCTCTCCGCTGTCTTTGCCGTAACACACGGCCTGCGCTCACAACCACTTCCGCCACTTGAAATACAAGTATGGCAAAATCGCTGCCAGGATCATCACCACCAGCACGATCGGATAGGAGTAGTGCCAGTCGAGCTCCGGCATGTGCTTGAAGTTCATGCCGTAGATCGAGGCGATCAGGGTCGGCGGCATCAAGACCACGGCGGCGACCGAGAAGATCTTGATGATGTTGTTCTGCTGGATGTTGACCACGCCCAGCATGGCGTCGAGCAGGAAGGTGATCTTGTTGCTGAGGTAACTCGCGTGGTCGGTGAGCGAGAGCACGTCGCGCTGCATCGACAGCAATTGCGCGCGCGTGTCCTTGCTCCATTTCATGGTCTCGGCCTCGTGCGAGAGAAACAGCAGCAGCCGGCCGATCGAGACCAGGCTCTCGCGCACCTTGGAGGTGAGATCGCCCTTGCGGCCGAGCGCCTTGAGCACGTCGTTATAGGAGGGCGGCCCGGCGGCGTCGTCCGGCTCGAAGATGGTGTGCGAGATCTGGTCGACCTCGGCGCCGATGCGCTCCTGAATGTCGGCGGCGCGGTCGATCACCGCGTCGAGCAGGTCCATCAGCACGCTGTCGCCGGTGACCCTGGGCGGACAGGCACGCGCCAGCTTGTGCTCGACGATGGCGAAGGGGCGCGGCTCGTCGTAGCGCACGGTGGCGAGCCGGTGGCCGGCCAGGATGAAGGTGACCGGCGTGGTGTTGGGCGTCGCCGTGTCGGAGTGGCACATCAGCGTCGCGGTCATGTAGCGCGCGCCGTTCTCCACATAGAGCCGGCTCGAGACCTCGATCTCCTGCATCTCCTCGCGCGTCGGCACGGCGATGCCGAGCAGGCGCTCGACCACCTTGTCTTCCTGCACGGTGGGGCTGACGAGGTCGACCCAGACCGCGGCATCGGGCGGCGCGCCCCCCGGTTCGAGCGGGGCGCGGGCCAGTGTGGAGCCATGCGGGACATAGACCGAGAGCATGCGGCAAGACCGTTGCGACCAGGCCCGTCAGTCATGGCCCGATCGTGCGGGCGAGCGCAAGACGGAAAAGGCGTGCGCGCCGCAGCCGCCCCTCCGGCCGCCGCGCGTCACGCGCGCCGATCGATCGTAACGGAAAACCCGGTCGCGCCCGTAAGGCGCGGACGGCGCTATTCGCGCTCGTAGCGCAAAGCGTGGTTGCTGTGGGTGGCCTTGCGGGGCTTCTTCTCACCCTTCTGGCTCACCGCCGCGGCAACCGCCGAAATGCCGATGCGGCCGTAGCGGGAGGCTAGGGTCGCCTGGTGGCCTTTCGATTCTCCCTGGTTTTCGGAGTCTTGGCGCTTGCGCTGCTCCGTGGCCTTGGTCGCCTGCATCATGTCACTCTTATCCTTCCTTGGGACTTGCGAGTACCTGATGTCGTGCCCGACTGCGGCGGAAATGCGCAGGCTTTTGGAAGCTTCGGTGACATTGCGCACCCGCCGCCGGTGCTCGCTTACTTTTGCGAAGTTTACCACCGAACATAGTAAACCTCCCGTTAACGTCTTACCGGCAAACATGTTTCGGCGTTTTTCCAGGATCTCCCAGGGGGCCGGCGCGAACTGCGGCTTTCCTGCAACAGGTTTGCAGCAGTACGTTGTGGAACGCGCGGAATCCGTAGCAAACGCAAAGTTTTTTCGCTTTATTGCCCCTCGTACTGGTCTTGACGGTGGATGCCGAAGGCGGCGTCCCAGAAAGAGGAATAAAATGGCGCGAAGGGGGTTGCTGGCGCTTTTGTGCGGCCTCGGCCTGGTGCTGGGCGGCTGCATGCAGTCGACGCTGGATCCGACGACGGACGCGAGCTTTACCGCGCGCGACAAGAAGCTGCTGGCGGCGGCGCCCTATCAGAAGGTGCAGATCCCCGAGCCCTATCAAAGGCACGTCGTTAGCTGGCACCGCAAGGAATTGCCCGGCACGATCGTCATCGATAGCGACGCGCGCTATCTCTATTACGTCCTGCCGGGCGGCAAGGCTGTCCGCTATGGCGTGGCCGTCGGCGAGGAAGCCATGGCTTGGTCGGGCGTCGCCCGTATCGAGCGCATGACCGAATGGCCGTCCTGGACGCCGACCCCCGGCGAGCGGGCGCGCCTCGACGTGCCGGCCTTTGTCGGACCGGGCCCGCAGAACCCCATGGGCGCGCGGGCGATGTACCTCTACGAAGGCAACAAGGACACGCTGTACCGCATCCACGGCACCAACCAGCCGGAATACATTGGCCAGGCGATCTCCTCGGGCTGCATCCGCATGACCAACGAGGACGTCATCGACCTCTACAAGCGGGTCAAGCCGGGCACCATCGTGGTGGTGCTGGCGCCACACCAGGGCGATTCGCCGTTCAATCCGCGCGTGGCGTCGAACGGCAAGATTTTCCAGTAAGTTAAGCAGGGGCTGGGATGGAAACGGCGCCCCCGGGGCGCCGTTTTTGTTTTAGGCACTGCCCAGATCGATGCGCAGGATTTCCGGCGGCACGCCGAGGCGCATCGGCACCTTGGAGCAGCCGAGCCCACCGGACACGATCATGTGGCGGCCGCGCTCGACAATGTGGCCGTAGGCGAAGCGCAGGTATTCCGTCGGCGCCCAGATTGGCGGTATCAGCGGCAGCTTGATCTGACCGCCGTGGGTATGGCCGGCGAGCGTCAGCGAGACGCGCTCCGGCACGCGCACGAAAATGTCGGGCTCATGCGCGAGCAGGATCACCGGATCGTCGGTGGTCAGCTGCTTCAGCGTGCCCGGCAGGTCGTCGACGCCGATGAACTGGCTGGGTCCGATCCAATGCGCGAGCTGGTCTCCGAGACCGGCAAGCCAGAACCGGTTGCCCTTCTCGCCGAGCAGTACCGCGTCGTTCTGCATCGCCGGAATACGCACATCACGCAGCGCTTTGCGCACGCCCTCAATATCGTGCCACCAGTCGTGATTGCCGTAGATGGAATAGACGCCGAGCGGCGCGGCGAGGCGCTTGATCTCGCCCGCCCATTGCGGCG
Organism: Pseudomonadota bacterium; assembly: GCA_021823875.1. Lineage (GTDB taxonomy): Bacteria > Pseudomonadota > Alphaproteobacteria > Rhizobiales > Xanthobacteraceae > Pseudolabrys. Next base: position 6,844 of record JAKAMD010000056.1, read on the forward strand.
GCGACACGTGCTCGGTGACGAAGCGATGGGTGGCGAAGTAATCGCCGAGCAAGACAATCAAATCGCATTTGAGGGCGTTGCCGGCGTCGACCACCTGGCGCACGCGGGCAAGGCCCATATTGGGACCGCCGGCATGAATATCCGCAATGACGCAGATGGAAAGCCGCTGCCCCTTCGGCCAGCGCGGCGGATTAAGCCGGTAATGGGTGATCGTAAGATCCTCGGCGGCTTCCCGCGCCGCATAAGCGGCGGTCGCCGGCATTGTCAGGCCGGCGGCGCCCACGAGACCGAGGCCACCCTTGATCAGGCCGCGCCGGGTAAGCCCGCGCGACGGCGGCGGCATCAGAACTTCGGAATCTCGAATAACCATGGTGCTCCCACCTAAGGGAGAACTGTGAACGAACAATGGGGGCGCCGGAGCCGATTGCCGGCATGCTTAATGGGCATCGGGCTGCAGCCCGCAGACCCGATCATTGCCGAAGAAAGCCGGACATAACCCTGTCGGGAACCCATTGCGTCGGCCGGCGCGCCGGCTAACCTAATGCCTGGCCGGCCGAAAGCCGGCCCAACAAGCCGCCAAGACGGGAGGGGAACATGCTCGGATTGATGCAGGATTGGCCGCTTCTGTGCCATCGCATCATCGACCACGCCGCCAAGTTCCATGGGGAACGCCGCGTCATCAGCCGTTCGGTCGAGGGGCCGATTGTGGAAACTAATTACGCCGCCATCCGGGCCCGCGCGCTGAAAGTGGCGCAGCGGCTCGCGAAAGACGGCATCAAGCTTGGCGACCGCGTCGCCACCATGGCCTGGAACACCGCGCGACATCTGGAGAGCTGGTACGGCATTCTCGGCATCGGCGCGATCTATCACACCGTCAATCCGCGCCTGTTCCCCGAGCAGATCGCCTGGATCATCAATGATGCGGAAGACCGCATGATGATCGTCGATCTCACCTTCGTACCGCTCCTGGAAAAGATCGCCGACAAGCTGCCGGGCATCGAGCGTTATGTTGTGCTGACCGACGGCGCGCACATGCCGCAGACCACGCTCAAGAACGCGGTCGCCTATGAAGACTGGCTCAGCGAGGTCGACGGCGATTTTACCTGGCAGGATTTCGACGAGAACACCGCCGCCGGCATGTGCTACACGAGTGGCACCACCGGGCACCCGAAGGGCGTGCTCTATTCGCACCGCTCCAACGTGCTGCACGCCTTCATGGCGGCGCTGCCCGATTCCAAGGGCATCTCGTCGCGCGACGTGGTGCTGCCGGTGGTGCCGTTCTTCCATGCCAATGGCTGGTCGCTCGCCTTCTCCTCGCCGATGGTGGGCGCGACCTTGGTGATGCCGGGCGCCAAAATGGACGGCGCTTCGATCTACGAACTGCTCAACACCTACAAGGTCAGCTTCACCGCCGCGGTGCCGACGGTCTGGTTGATGCTGCTGCATCACCTGGAGACGACCGGCGAGAAATTGCCCTACCTCAAGCGCGTGGTGATCGGCGGCTCGGCCTGCCCGCGCGCCATGTCCAAAACCTTCGAGGAGCAATACGGCGTCGAGGTGGTGCATGCTTGGGGCATGACCGAGATGAGCCCGCTCGGCTCGCTCTGCACCATGAAGCCGGAATACGCAACGCTCACCGGCGACGCGCGGCTCGACATCCAGCAGAAGCAGGGCCACCCGCCATTCGGCGTCGAGATGAAGATCACCGACGACGCCGGCAAGGATCTGCCTTGGGACGGCAAGACCTTCGGCCGCTTAAAGGTGCGCGGGCCGGCGGTGGCGAAAGCCTATTTCAAGGTCGAGAACGATCCGGCCTTCGACAAGGACGGCTGGTTCGACACCGGCGATGTCGCCACCATGGACCAATATGGCTACATGCAGATCACCGATCGCGCCAAGGACGTGATCAAGTCCGGCGGCGAATGGATTTCATCGATCGACCTGGAGAACCTGGCGGTCGGCCATCCCAAGGTGGCGGAAGCCGCAGTGATCGGCGTCAAGCATCCGAAATGGGACGAGCGGCCGCTCTTGGTGATCGTGCTGAAGAAAGGCGAGACCGCCACCAAGGAGGAGATGCTCGGCTTCATGGAAGGCAAGATCGCCAAGTGGTGGATGCCGGACGACGTGGTGTTCGTCGATGAAATCCCGCACACGGCGACCGGCAAGATCCAGAAGCTGACGCTACGCCAGCGCTTCAAGGACCACGTGCTGCCAACGGCAGAAGCGGCGGAGTGAGCGCAGCAAAAAATAACGCAAATGCCAGCTTCAGGCCCGCAGCAAACCTGACTCGGCCCGCCGCTCCTTACACGCTCCCTGGCTGCGCGCTCGCAACTTGCGGCGGCTGGGCATCGTCGACCTTCCGCACGACGATGATCTGGTTGAACGCGCCGTCTTCATAGGCCTGCAGGAATCTCTGATAATCCTTGACCGATACGCAGCCGTTCGACTGGCCGTCCTCGCCAAGCATATAGGAATGGGCCAGGATGCCGTCGCGACCATACATGTTGCCATTGCCGACCGGCGTCAGACGTAGCGCGCGTACGCCGTGGAAAAGCTTCTCGCGGAACGAAACGGCGTAGATGTTGGGCGGGGTCACGCCCCAGTTCTTGCGATCGACCGACGTCGGATCATCCATCAAATGACCGTAACCCGAATGCGCTTCCAGCTTTTCGCCGCTCGGCAGATAGACAACGTGCTTTTCGATATCGTAGATCGCCGTCTTCGGATTGGCGGCCAGCATCGCCTTGGCGGCACGATCCGGGTCGCCAAACAGCTTGCGGAAGAAATTGAAGTAACCAGAGCCGGATTCCTGCGGCGCAAGCGACGCCAGTTGCGGCGCGCGCAGCGCCAACGGCTTGCGGCCAGCGGCCGGGCGCTTGTTCTCGTCGAGACGCGCGACAGGCGATGGCGGCGGCAACGGCACGGCCATTTGGGTTTCGGCGATGTGCAGGTTGCCGGCAGACAGGAAACCGGCCGCGGCCTGAGACGCTACGTCGCCAGCCGATGCCCAGCTGCTCGCCGAAGCGCCGCCTGTCCCGGGATTGATCGCCGAAAGCAGCGCCCGTTCCTGGTTCCAGACCTTGGCAACATCGATAGCCGCGCCGGTGGAACGCGCGACACGCTGGTCGGCGGCGGGTGTGAAGTCGGCTTGACGTGCAGCGGATGCGGTCGGCGATAACGTCAGCTCCGGCAGCAAGGCGCAAATCATCAGAGCGGCGACGGCGCTGGCGAAGATGGCGAGAGCAATACCGGCAAATCGAGGCGAGACAGCAGGCCACGCGAAGGTCCGCAAGCTGGCCCAGCCCCGCCTCCCCAGAACCGTGATCAGATCAGTCTTTTTGTAGCTCAGACGCGCACCCCAATTTCGCGGCTCCGCACCCTGCTGCGAAGCATGTTATTCTGATTGGCCCCCGTTGTGAACCTCCAGGAACCGAAACCCTATGTTCTTGGGGATATTGGGAAAAATGTGGCGGGGTTCGGCGCTGCGCACAACCCGGGATAGGCAGCAGGGTTAACCGCCGAAAGCGCCCGCGCCGCACCGCCAGCTAGCAGCATGATTTTCAGGCGTTTTCCGCGCTGGCTATTCATTGGATCGAACCTCCAGACGTCCTGGTATCGCCCTGTGGATGGACCCGGCGGCGGCAATGGGACTCGCGCTATAAGAGCACACCAGCCATGCCGTCTCGCATGATGACCGGCAGGACGAGGACACGATGCTGAACATCGCCGCCCTGAAGAAGGAATGGAAGGACCTCACCTCGCACGAGCGCTTCGAGCAGATCGTCTCGCGCGTCATCATGCTCTTCATCGAGGTAGTGATCGTCTATTCGTTGGTGTTGGTCGCCATCGAGCTGGTCAAGGATGTGATCCTCAGCCCCGACTTCGTCGGCGTCGAGCTCTTGCAGGACGTGTTCGGCTCGCTGCTCACCGTTCTGATCCTGCTGGAGTTCAATCACTCGATCGCCACCTCGCTCGTCAATCGGTCGGGCATTTTGCAGACGCGCGTGGTGGTGCTGATCGCCATTTTGGTGGTGGCGCGAAAGATCATCCTGCTCGATTTCAAGACGGCGACGGTGGAGAACCTCGCCGGCGTCGCCGGCGTGGCGCTGGCGTTGGGTGTGCTCTATTGGCTACTGAGCCTAGGCGGCGGCGCCTCGCCATCGACTGCGGAAACGTTACCGAAACCGGACAAGCAATAAGGCAAGCCGCAACGGCGCCGATGTTAGTGCATCCGGATGCGCAATTGCCGCGCTTGCCTGTCGATCTCGTCGATCAGGGCCTGCATGGTCTGCGGCGTACCAGTAAACAACGCCGGCGGGTGCGTGCGGGCACGGCGCAAATCCGCGTAGATCGAATAGTCGCTTTCGCGGCCCATGCCCATGCCGGCGAGATACTGGACCCGCAGATTGCGGTCGGTATTGATTACGGCACCCGCGAGCCAGCCGGTCAGGTCCGACCGCTGCGCCATATAGGTGGCGAACAGATCGGATTCTGATTTGAATTTAACGTCGCGCAGCGAAGCGAGCACGCGCGCGTATTCGGGGCGATTGAGGCGTGCGTCCACCGCGTCGAGATCGACGGTAGCCGCCGTTGCCTGCGCTGACAGCACGACATCGGAGCCGCGGCCACGCAGCTCGTTGCTCCAGACCGCGCCATCGGGGAACACGTTGAGGAAAGTCGCGATCTCGCTCTTCACCGCGCCCGCTGTGCTCTCATAGAGCGGCACCCATTGGGTGACCACCCCGCCCGGATTGAGCCGCTGCTTTTCCAACTCGAAATATTCCCGCGTATAGAGCACGGCCGCGCCCTTCACCCAGGGTTGGATCGGGTCGGAGGTGACGATGTCGAACTTCTCCTTGGCCGTGAGCATGTAGTGGCGCGCATCGTCATAGACGATGCTGACGCGCGGATCGTGCAGCACGTCGTAGTTCTGCTCCTTGAAATAGGGACCGATGTGCGGCGGGATCAGCGGCTCGATCTCGCAGATGACAATGCGCTTGATGCCGGGATAGAGCGTGAAGGTGCCGGCGGTGACGCCGGCGCCGAAGCCCACGATCAACACCGAGCGCGGATTCGGATGTTGCAGCGCCGCCAGATGGCCGAGCATGCGCTGCAGCCGCATGTCGCTCAGCGCGGTCGAGGCTTCCGCCTTGCCGCTGACATGGAACGAACGCACGCCGCCTTGCTCGGTGACCGCGATCGAGGAAACGCGGCCATTGCCGTGGTAGAGAACCTTGGCGTCGTCGGTCAGCAACATTCGGCGTCCATAGGCGATCAGCAGGTCGGGAACGCCGGGCACCGTGACGATCAGCAAACCGGCGATCACCGGCACGGCGGCAAACGCGGCCTTGTCCGTCGCAACGGGCAGCCGGAACGCGGGCGCCAGCATCATGAGAGCGGCTAGCGCGGCAAAGGCGATCAACAGTTGCTGCGCCTCCTTCGGACCAAAGGCCGGAAATACCAGCATGCTGAATCCGAGCGCACCCAGGATCGCGCCGACGGTATTGGCGGCATAGATCGCGGCGGTGGCGGGTCCGGCATCCTCGCCACGCGCGACGGCGGCGAGCGCAAGAGGAAAACTCGCGCCCCAGCACAGCGTCGCCGGCAACACGGCGACCGCGCAGGTCACAAGATCGACCTGGAAGATGATCCACTGAGTAGGCGCCATCGGCGGGTAGACCGGCCAATAGGGCAGCGAGCGGCCGATCATCATGGCTGACCAGGCGATCGCCAGTACCAGCAGGAACTGGCAAATACCGAACGCGCGGCGGGCATCGCGCACCTGCCGCACCAAATAGGCCCCCGCGCTGCTGCCAAGCCCAAGTCCGAGCAGGAACACGGCGAGAATGACCGAGAAGGTGTAGACCGAGGCGCCAAACAGCAGCGCCAGGATGCGCGTCCAGGTTACCTCCGCGCCGAGCGCGGTCAGTCCCGACAGCGCGATCGCGACATAGACCAGGCCGGCACCAGACCCAGTGGCCGCGGCGGCAGGCCGTGGCGCTTCCGCCGACGCGCGATAGGAGGTCAGCAGCGCCAGCAGCGCGGCCGTCAAAGCCACCGCCGCATTGATCGCTACAGCCACATACGTCGCGACGGCCGTGTCATGGATGCGCAGCAGATAG
>JAKAMD010000467.1 GCA_021823875.1 Pseudomonadota bacterium
CGCCGTCCAGTCATTGCTCAGACCGATCAATTGGGTCGGACAGGACGAATACTGTTCGGTCGGATAAAGCGTGCTGCCGGCGACCGGTGCGTCGTTGGTGGTGTCATAGTTCTGGTCGCGGTCGGTCAGGCAGCCGTTCCAGGTACTATGGGCGGCGGGCGCCCAGGTGCCGCCGTTGTTTTGGCACTTGGTCTGGCTGCTGCCCCACGCGCCCGTGCAGGTGCCATTAGCGGCGTCCCACAGGTCCCAGCGCAACCAGGGTTGCGTATAATTGCTCGATCCGATGTTCACATCCTTGTTGAACGGGATGATTGAAACATAGACGTCATCTGATGTGCTGGCCGCGCTCTGCAATTGCGTGAGCAGATTATGCGAGGCGGTCTGCAGCGCCGTCATCTTATTGTCCTGGGACATCGAGCCGGTATTGTCGAGCACCAGCGACACCCGCAGGCGCGTATTGCCCCAACTCGCGGTTGCCGAAGCGCTGATGGGGATGGTGCTGTAGCCGAGGAAGGTGAGGAACTCAGTGGCGATGGCGGCATTGGCCGTGAGGATTACCTTCGAACCGCCGCTTTTGACGTAGCTGGCCGTCACGGTCACGCCCGAGACGTCTGGCCGGCTGAACAACGCGTTCAATGTGTCGGTAGCGTCGGCCGTGAGTTGCTGACCGGTGCTGGTCGCCGCGACCTTCGACATCATCAGCGCGGTCGAATCAAGGGCGGTCTGGAAGGAGGTACGGGCGGAACTGGCGCGGCCATAGTCGATCGCGGAACCAACCGCGGTCAACAGGGGGATGATGGCGAGCGCCAGCATGGGGGCGACGCCGCCATGGGCGTTTTTCCAAAACCGGGCCAGCAACATGGGAGTTCACTCGTCTGGTTGGAGGAACAATCGTGAGCTTTTTGTGAATATGGGCCCCCCCTGTTGAAAAAAGGTGAGGGGAGCGGCTCGAAATCGTCGAAAATTCGACGAGTCTTGTCGGCGGCGGGTTGCAGAAGCGGAACCGCAGGCTATCTCCTCAGGGGAGCCAGCCCGCCTCCGGAACCCGGCTGCGAGGCAACCTGTCCTAATTCTGGGCACATTGACGACTTGGAATGACGGCGCAGGGGTCTTTATGATGGTTGCGTGGCCAGCGCGCCGGCACGGCCATAGCTAGAACTGCGAAGAGAACCGCCAAGAACACTGCATCGTTTCGGCCAGACCATGACGCCCACTGCCAATTCCGAGTTTGAACCGTTCGCCGCCGCACCGGGGAGTTGTGCACCGCGCATGGCTGACGACGACCGCAAGCGCCGCAACGAGCCGGGCGGCCCCGGTACCGCGGTTATCGCCAAGACCAAGCCGCAAACCAAGCGGCCGAACATGTACCGGGTGCTCATTCTCAACGACGACTACACGCCGATGGAATTTGTCGTGCACGTGCTCGAGCGGTTTTTCGGCAAGGATCATGAAGCCGCCACACGCATTATGTTGCATGTGCATCACCATGGCATCGGCGAATGCGGCATCTATACTTATGAGGTGGCGGAGACCAAAGTGACGCAGGTGATGGACTTCGCTCGCAAGCACCAGCATCCTTTGCAGTGCGTGATGGAAAAGAAATGACGACGGGGCGTCGCAAGAGACCGGGTGAAAAGAAACGACGTGGGGAGCGTCCAATACAAATGAGAATGGGACACTAAATGCCAACTTTCTCGCGCAGCCTTGAGCAGTCGCTCCATCGGGCGCTCGCCCTCGCCAATGAGCGGCATCACGAATATGCGACGCTGGAACATTTGTTGTTGGCGTTGATCGATGATCAGGACGCCTCCGCGGTGATGCGCGCCTGCAATGTCGATCTCGACAAGCTGCGGCGCAGTTTGACGGCTTATCTTGAATCCGAGCTGGAGAACCTGATCACCGACGGGGCGGAAGATTCCAAACCTACGGCCGGCTTCCAGCGCGTGATCCAGCGCGCGGTGATCCACGTGCAGTCGTCGGGGCGCGAGGAGGTGACCGGCGCCAATGTGCTGGTGGCGATCTTCGCCGAGCGCGAGAGCCATGCTGCCTATTTCCTGCAAGAGCAGGACATGACCCGCTACGACGCGGTCAATTACATCAGCCACGGCATCGCCAAGCGGCCCGGCATGTCCGAGGCGCGGCCGGTGCGCGGCGTGGAAGAAGAGGCCGAAACCAAGTCAGGCGACGAGCCGAAGAAGAAAGGCGACGCGCTCGATGCCTATTGCGTCAACCTCAACAAGAAGGCCAAGGACGGCAAGATCGATCCGCTGATCGGACGCGACAGCGAAATCAACCGCACCATCCAGGTGCTCTGCCGCCGCCAGAAAAACAATCCGCTGTTCGTTGGTGATGCCGGCGTCGGCAAGACCGCCATCGCCGAAGGCTTGGCTCGCCGCATCGTGCATGGCGAAGTGCCCGATGTGCTGAAGGGCGCGACTGTGTTCGCGCTCGACATGGGCACGCTGCTCGCCGGCACGCGCTACCGCGGCGACTTCGAGGAGCGGCTCAAGCAAGTGATCAAGGAGATCGAGGCCTATCCGGGCGCGATCATGTTCATCGACGAGATCCACACCGTGATCGGCGCCGGCGCCACCTCGGGCGGCGCCATGGACGCGTCGAACCTGCTCAAGCCGGCGCTCGCCTCCGGCACCATCCGCTGCATCGGCTCGACCACCTACAAGGAATACCGTCAGTATTTCGAGAAGGATCGGGCGCTAGTGCGCCGGTTCCAGAAGATCGACGTCAACGAGCCGTCGGTGCCCGATACCATCGAGATCTTGAAGGGCTTGAAGCCGTATTTCGAGGAGTACCACAAGCTCAAATACACCAACGACGCCATCAAGGCGGCGGTGGAGCTGTCCTCGCGCTACATCCATGACCGCAAACTGCCTGACAAGGCGATCGACGTGATCGACGAATCGG
>JAKAMD010000468.1 GCA_021823875.1 Pseudomonadota bacterium
GCCGGTCAGGATGTGCGGTCCAAGATGGGGCTGCAGCTGCGCCAGGATCGCCCTGTGCTCCGGCAGCAGGTCGTTGCGCACGCCAATTTCGACCGGCCCGCCCGAAACACAATGCAGCGTCACCGTGTCGCCCGAGTCGACTGTCAGTCTCGGCGCGAGACTGGCGTCGAAATAGCCCCAGTGAACCGTCTCGGGCGAGGCGGAAAGGCTGTGCTGTAGCGGCATGCTGATTCCTTGTGTGGATAGTCGAATATGCAGCGAGATGCGCTCTGGTAGCCGCTCTCAGTCCCATTCCGCTTCGTCGGCCAGCACGCAGCGCACCAGGCGGGCGCCGGCGAGCTCGCGCGCGGCCGGGACTTCGGCGCGGCAGGCGTCGACGGCAAACCTGCAGCGCGGCGCGAAGCTGCAGCCCGCGGGCAGATCCGCCAGGTCCGGCGGCGCGCCGGCGATCGCTTCGATGCGCTGATCGCGCGTCTGGCCGTGCACGATCGAGCCGAGCAGCCCCGAGGTGTACGGATGTTTGGGATCCTGCATCACGGAGGCGACGCTGCCGCTCTCGACCAGCCGCCCGGCATACATCACCGCGACGCGATCGGCGACTTCGCAGGCGACGCCGACGTCGTGGGTGACGAAAATCACCGCCATGCCGAGTTCGCGCTGCAGCTCGCGCAGGAGCAGCAGGATCTGGATCTGCACCGTGGCGTCGAGCGCGGTAGTGGGCTCGTCCGCGAGCAGCAACTTCGGCGCGCACGCGAGCGCGAGTGCGATCATCGCCCGCTGGCGCATGCCGCCGGACATTTCGTGCGGATAGGCGTCCAGGCGCCGCTTCGCGTTCGGAATCTGCACCAGTTCCAGCATTTCCAGCGCGCGTTGTTTTGCCTGCGCCTTGCCGATGCGGCGGTGGCGCATCACCGATTCGGCGATCTGGTCGCCGATCGAGAACACCGGGTCGAAAGCCAGCATCGGTTCCTGGAAAATCATCGAAGCGACGCCGCCGCGGTAGTCCTCCAGTGCGCGCCCTTTGAGCGCGAGCACGTCCTTGCCGGCAACCTGCATGCTGCCGCCGATGCGTGTGCGCCTGGGCGGCAGGATGCGCAGCAGCGCGCGCAGCGTGACGCTCTTGCCGCTGCCCGATTCGCCGATCACGCCGAGCACTTCGCCCGGCGCGAGGTCGAAATCCACGCCGCTCACGGCGTGCACCGGCTTCGCGCCGCCGGTAAAGGCGACGCTGAGATTTCTCACCGACACCAGTGCCGGCTGTTCGCCGTTGACGGAGGGCGCGGCCATTGTCACTTCGGCGCTTGCAGATGCCATTGGGTCGCCTGCTGGTAGGCGTGGCCGGCGGCGAACAGCGCGGCTTCGTCGAACGGGCGGCCGATCAGTTGCATCGCGGTTGGCAGGCCGTTCCCGGTGAAGCCCGCCGGCACCGACAGGCAGGGCAGGCCGACAAAATTGCCCGGCCGCGTCAGGCGCGTGATGCTGTTCAAAGCGCGCGTCATGGCTTCGCCGCCGCTGATGTCGGTCTCGGCAATGGTCGGCGTCTGGAATCCAACGGTCGGCGCGTGCAATATGTCGACCTTGGCGAAGACCTCCCGCGAAAACGCCTGCAGTGCGACCCCGCGCAGGCGCAGACCATCGAGGTAGGTCGTGGCAGGCACAGCAAGGCCCAACTCCAGCCGCGCGCGCACCTGGTCGGAGTAATCCTGCGGCCGGGTGCGCATCCAGTTGCCGTGTGCGGCGGCGGCCTCCGCCGCGATGATCACCATTGCTGCATAGTTCCACTGCTCGATGTCGGGCAGATCGACTTCGATCACCTCGGCGCCGAGCTTGCGATAGATCTCGAGGCTGGATTGCATCAGGCCTTCGATTTCCGCATCGATGTTGTCGTAGAAATAGCGCTTCGGCGTGCCGATGCGCAATCCCCTGATGGGCCGCGCCAGTTGCGCCATATAGTCGGGCACCGGGTGCTGGCTCGCGCTCGCATCCAGCGGGTCGGCGCCGGCAATCGCGCCGAGGATAAGGGCGCAGTCTTCGACCGTGCGCGCGAGCGGACCGACGGTATCCATGGAAAAAGACAGCGGCATCGTGCCGTGGCGCGACACGCGGCTCCAGGTCGGTTTGATGCCGCTCACGCCGCAGAAGGTCGCCGGCAGACGGATCGAGCCGCCGGTGTCGGAACCCAGCGCGGCGAAGCTCGCGCGCGCGGCTACCGCGGCGCCGGAGCCGGAGGACGAGCCGCCGGTGATGTGATCCGGATTCCAAGGATTGCGACAATGGCCGAGGTGGTAGTTATGCCCGGTCGGGCCGTAGGCGAACTCGGCCATGTTGAGCACGCCGAACTGGATCGCGCCGGCCGCGTCGAGCTTCTTCAGTGCCGTGGCGGTCGAGGGCGCGGGCATGTCGCGCTTGATCTTCGAGCCGCAGGACGAGATTGCGCCCTCGCGATAGTACATGTCCTTGTGCGCCATCGGCACGCCGTGCAGCGGCCCGCGCAGCACGCCGCGCGCGAGTTCTACGTCGGCCAGGCGCGCCGCGGCGAGCGCTTCGTCGCGGTCGATGCGGACGAAACAGTTGAGTCCCCGCTGCGCCTCGCCGGCGCGCGCGAGCACGGCTTCCATCGCGGCAAGCGCCGTGAGCCGTTTCGAACGGATCGCGCGCGCAAGGTTCGCGGCCGACAGCTCGACGATCGCCTCGGGCGTCATGGCGCCGCCTCGGCGCATGCGTGGAGGTAGCCGGCGGGCTCGGCTTCGAACGGCAGACTCGCATACGCCGCGTTCGCGGCAGACACCTGGGTGGCCAGCGCTTCGGCGACGTTTGCCGCCCGCGCGGGCTCGATGTTGGTGCCGACCAGCGCAAGCAGCGCGGTGACGGCATCGGCGGTGAACTTCTGACTCATGTTGTCTCCGTGT
>JAKAMD010000057.1 GCA_021823875.1 Pseudomonadota bacterium
TCTTCTTCATGGCGCGGGTGAAGAAGCGCGAATAGAGCAAGTGCAGGATCGCATGCTCGATGCCGCCGATATATTGGTCGACCGGCATCCAGGCGTTGGCGATTGTCGGTGTGGTCGGTGCGTCCGCGTTCCACGGATCGGTGAAACGGATGAAGTACCAGGACGAGTCGACGAAGGTGTCCATGGTGTCGGTCTCGCGCCGCGCTTCGCCGTGGCACGTCGGACACTTCACATGCTTCCAGGTCGCATGGCGGTCGAGCGGATTGCCCGGCACATCGAACGACACGTCTTCCGGCAGCGTCACCGGCAGGTCCTCGGCCGGCGCCGGCACCACACCGCATTTCTCGCAGTGGATGACCGGAATCGGACAGCCCCAATAACGCTGGCGTGAAATGCCCCAGTCGCGCAGGCGATAATTGACCTGGCGCTGCGCCACCGGCCGATTGCCGCGCGTCTCGCTCTCCAGGCGCTTCGCCACTTCTTCCTTTGCTTCCGCGATGGTTTTGCCATCGAGGAAGCGCGAATTAATCATGCGGCCGTCGCCGTCATAGGCCGTCTTGGTGATGACGAAGGTGGCCGGGTCCTGTCCCTCGGGGCAAACCACCGGCGTATTGCCGAGGCCGTATTTGTTGACGAAGTCGAGGTCGCGCTGGTCATGCGCCGGGCAGCCGAAGATGGCGCCGGTGCCGTATTCCATCAGGATGAAGTTGGCGACATAGACCGGCAGCTTCCAGTTCGGATCGAACGGATGCACCGCCTTGATGCCGGTGTCGAAGCCGAGCTTCTCGGCGGTGTCGATCGCTTCCTGCGAGGTGCCCATGCGGCGGCACTGCTCGATGAACTCGGCGAGTTGCGGATTCTTCTTCGCCACCGCCGCCGCCAGCGGATGATCGGGCGACAGCGCCATGAACTTGGCGCCAAACAAAGTGTCCGGCCGCGTGGTGAAGATCTCGAGTTCAGTTTCACCGCCAGGCGTTGTCGCCGGATCGAGCATGAAGCGGATGTGCAGGCCTTCCGAGCGGCCGATCCAGTTCTTCTGCATTAGCCGGACTTTTTCCGGCCAGCGGTCGAGCGTGTCGAGCGCCTCGAGCAGTTCCTGCGAATAGTCGCTGATCTTGAACACCCACTGGAACAGGTCGCGCTGCTCGACCAGCGCGCCCGAGCGCCAGCCGCGGCCGTCGATCACCTGCTCGTTGGCGAGCACGGTCTGGTCGACCGGGTCCCAGTTCACCTTGCGGTATTCGCGCGCGACCAGCCCGGCACCCAGGAAGTCGAGGAACATCTTCTGCTGGTGCTTGTAGTAGGCGGGGTCGCAGGTCGCCACTTCGCGCGCCCAGTCGAGGGAGAGCCCCATCGACTTGAGCTGCTTCTTCATGGTGGCGATGTTCTCGTAGGTCCATTTCTTGGGATGGACCTTGCCGGCCATGGCAGCGTTCTCGGCCGGCATGCCGAAGGCGTCCCAGCCCATGGGATGGAGCACGGCGTGGCCGGCGGCGCGCTTATAGCGGGCGACCACGTCGCCCATGGTGTAGTTGCGCACGTGGCCCATGTGGATGCGCCCCGACGGGTAGGGGAACATCTCCAGCACGTAGTATTTCGGGCGCGGATCGTCGTTCCGGGTGGCGAAGATGCCCTTTTCGTCCCAGATCTTCTGCCAGCGGGCCTCGGCCTCGCGGGCGTTATAGCGCTCGGCGCGCTGATTTTTCGGCGATTCGGCGGTCATTGGCGGGTCTTTCTAGAAGCCCGGGAGGTGACATGGAAGGGCCTCGGCCGTCAACCGAACCCCTTGCCGGCCGTTGAGCCAGCGCAAAGGGTTACCAGCCGGTTCCGGCTAGGCTTTTCGGGCGGTCCAAAAATGGGGTGCCAGGGTGTCATGTCCCAAGCAATGCCAGCCCCTACCGGCCAAGTGTTCCGCACCAAGGACCTGACCAAGGTCTATGTCACCGGCGACATCCAGGTGCAGGCGCTGCGCGGGGTCAATTTCGAGGCGGCGGCCGGCGAATTCGTCGTGCTGCTCGGGCCGTCGGGCTCGGGCAAGTCGACCTTCCTCAACATCATCGGCGGGCTCGACCGCGCCACCTCCGGCGAGGTCTGGTTCACCGACCATGAGCTGAGCAGCTTCGATGACCGCGCGCTCACCCTCTACCGTCGCGACCATGTCGGTTTCGTATTCCAGTTCTACAACTTGGTGCCGAGCCTGACCGCGCGCGAGAACGTCGCGCTGGTCACCGAGATCGCGCAGAATCCGATGCGGCCGGAAGAGGCGCTCGCCATCGTCGGCTTGCAGGAGCGCATGGATCATTTCCCGGCGCAGCTTTCCGGCGGCGAGCAGCAGCGCGTGGCGATCGCCCGCGCCATCGCCAAGCGGCCGCAGGTGCTGCTCTGCGACGAGCCGACCGGCGCGCTCGATTCCAAGACCGGCGTGCTGGTGCTGGAAGCGCTCACCCAGGTGAACGAGCAGTTCGGCGCCACCACACTGATCATCACCCACAACGTGGCGATCCAGGACATCGCCCATCGCGTCGTTCACTTCGGCGACGGCCGCATCGTTTCCTCCAACATCATCGCCGACCGCAAGCCGGCCTCGGCCATCAGTTGGTGATATGATGAACGCGCTACATCGAAAATTGTTGCGCGATCTGGTGCGGCTGTGGCCGCAGGCGCTGGCGATTGCCTTTGTGTTGGCGGCCGGCGCGGCGACGCTCATCCTCGGCATCGGCGCCTATGAGTCATTGTCGGAGACGCGCGCGGCCTATTACGAGCGCAATCGCTTCGCCGACGTGTTCGACGATCTCACGCGCGCGCCCAAGATCGTCGAGGACGAGATCGCGCGCATCCCCGGTGTTGCCTCGGTGGAAACACGCATCGCCAAGATCGCACTGCTTGATCTACCGAATGTGGCGGAGCCGGCCTCCGCCATGTTCGTGTCGATCCCCGACCTGCACGAGCAGAAGCTCAATCTCCTGTATATGCGCAGCGGGCGGTTGCCGCTGCCGGGCGACGAGCACGAGGTGGTGGTGAGCGAGCCGTTCGCCAAGGCCAATCATTTCATCATCGGCTCGACCTTCAAAGCCATTCTCAACGGCCGCGAACGGACGCTGCGCGTGGTCGGCACCGCGCTGTCGCCGGAATTCATCTATTCGCTCGGGCCCTATGGCCTGATCCCGGACGACCGCCGTTACGGCATCGTGTGGATGCGGGAAAAGGCGCTGGCCGCGGCCTATGACCTGACCGGCGCTTTCTCCAGCGTGCATGTGAAGCTCACGCGCTCGGCATCGGAGGCGGAGGTGATCGAGCGGCTCGACGCCATCCTCTCCCGCTACGGGGGCTTAGGCGCGCATGGCCGCCGCGACCAGACCTCGCATGCCTTCCTCGATGCCGAGCTGTCACAGCTCAAGGCGATGAGCCGCATCCTACCGCCGGTGTTCCTGCTGGTGGCGGCGTTCCTGGTCAACATGACGTTGTCGCGGCTGATCCTCTTGGAGCGCGAGCATATCGGCCTGCTGAAGGCGCTCGGCTACAGCGGCGTCGCGGTGGGCTGGCATTACCTCGAATTCGCGCTGGCGATCGCGGTGGTTGGCATCCTGATCGGCATGGCCGCCGGCACTTGGCTCGGCTTCGGCATGACCCGGCTTTATGCCGAGTTCTATCACTTCCCGTTCCTCGTCTTCCAAACCGATCCGGCGATCTATGTGATTGCGGCCGGTGTCACGCTCGCCGCTGCAGCGGTCGGCGCCATGCGCGCGGTGCGCGACGTGGTGGTGCTGCCGCCGGCGGTGGCAATGTCGCCGCCGGCGCCGGCGATCTACCGCCGGCTGCTCCCAGAAGCATTCTACGCGGTGCTCAGCATTCCGCAGTCGCTCACCATGATGGTGCGCCATCTCATGCGCTGGCCGCTACGCACGGTAAGTAGCGTGCTCGGCATCGCGCTGGCGGTGTCGGTGCTGGTCGGCTCGCTGTGGGCCTTCGGCTCCACCGAATTCATGATCGACGTCACCTACAACCGCTCGGAACGGCAGCAGGCCACTATCAGTTTCGTGCGTGAGCGGCCGCTGTCCGCGTATTTTGACGCCCTGTCCTTGCCCGGCGTGATGGCGGCCGAGCCCTATCGCTCGGTGCCGGTGCGCATCTATTTCGGGCCGTTCGAGCGACGCGTTTCCATCACCGGTAAGCCGGCGGATGCGAATCTCAGCCGTGTGCTCGGCCCCGGCCTGAAACCGGTGCGGCTGCCGGAAAGCGGCATCGCGCTGAGCGACGCATTGGCGAAGATTCTTCACGCCAAAGTCGGCGATCTGGTCGAGGTGGAACTGCTGGAGCGCAACCGGCGCCGGGTGCAGTTACCGGTCACCGGTATCATCGAGGGCTATCTCGGCCTCAACGCCTACATGGCGCTGTCGGCGCTCAACGGGATGATGCGCGAGGGGCAGATCATCAGCGGCGTGCATCTGCTTTTTGACACCGATCGCCAGGATGCGCTGTATCGCCGCCTCAAGACCACGCCGATGGCGAATTTCATCGCGCTGCAGCGGGCCACACTGCAAAACTTTCGCCAGACCCTGCAGGAGAATCTCCTGGTCATGGTCAGCGTTTATGTGACGCTCGGCATGATCATCGCCTTCGGCGTCGTGTACAATTTTGCCCGCATTTCGCTGTCGGAGCAGGGCCGCGAACTGGCCAGCCTGCGCGTGCTCGGTTTCCACAAGAGCGAGGTCTCGGCGATCCTGCTGGGCGAGCTGGCGATCCTGACGATCGTGGCGCAGCCGCTCGGCTGGGCGATTGGTCATTTCTTCGCCTGGGCAATGGTGCAAGGCTTCGACAGCGAACTATATCGTGTGCCGCTGGTGGTGGAGCGCTCGGTTTATGCCTGGGCGAGCCTGATCGTGTTCGGCTCGGCGCTGATTTCGGGCCTGATCGTGCGCCGGCGCATCGACCGGCTCGATCTCATCGAAGTACTCAAGACGCGGGAGTAAATTGTGTTCGGCATAGCTGTCAGACGCGGCGTCATCGTGCTGATCGGATTGGGGATTGCCGCCCTGATCGTATGGGCGTTGTTGCCGCAACCGGTACCGGTCGACATGACGACGATCGGTCGCGGCCCGCTCGAAGTCACCGTCGAGGACGAAGGCATCACGCGTATCCGCGAGGTCTACACGGTGTCGGCGCCGATCGGCGGCAAGATGCTGCGCTCGCCGCGCGAGGTCGGCGACGAAGTCGAGGCGAACAAGACGCTGGTCGCTTCCATCGAACCGACGGCCCCGACCTTCCTGGACGTGCGCTCGCAGCGCGTCAACGAGGCTGCCGTGCAGGCGGCGCAAGCCGCGGTCGATCTGGCGGAAGCGAAGATCAAGGAGTCCAAGGCGCAGCTCGAATTCACGCGCAACGACCTTGCGCGCGCCGAAAAGCTCGCCGCCAGCAAAACGATCTCCGACCGCGCGCTGGAAAAAGCCAAGCTCGACGTCGACTCAGCGGAAGCCGCCGTCGCCAGCGCGGTGGCGACCCTGGAAGTGCGCCGGCGCGAACTGGAAAGCGCCAAGGCGCACCTGATCCAGCCGGGCGAGGTCAATGCGGCTGCGCACGCGGGTAACGACATCCAGGTCTATTCGCCGGTCGATGGCCGCGTGCTCAAGATCATCACGGAGAGTGAGCAGGTAGTGCTGCCGGGCGCGCCGCTGCTCGAAATTGGCGATCCGCATGACTTGGA
This sequence comes from Pseudomonadota bacterium, assembly GCA_021823875.1. Lineage (GTDB taxonomy): Bacteria > Pseudomonadota > Alphaproteobacteria > Rhizobiales > Xanthobacteraceae > Pseudolabrys. Next base: position 5,702 of record JAKAMD010000057.1, read on the forward strand.
AATTGCCGTCGATTTCCTGTCGCGCGACGCCGTGCGCATCAAACCGGGCGATGTGGCGCGCATCGAGAGCTGGGGCGGTGACCAGATTCTTCCCGCCAAGGTCCGCCGCGTCGAACCGACCGGCTTCACCAAGGTCTCCGCGCTCGGCATCGAAGAGCAACGGGTCAAGGTGATCCTGGACTTCACCGGATCACCGGCCGAATGGCAGTCGCTCGGCCATAATTTTCGTGTCATCGCCCGCGTGGTGATCTGGCACAGCAATGACGCCTTGCAGGTACCGTTGGGGGCGCTGTTCCGCGAGGGTGACAACTGGGCCGTGTTCGTGGTGACGAACGGCCGCGCTGAGCGCCGGCTGGTCACCATCGCCGAGCGCAATCTGCATGCGGCGCGGGTGGTCGAGGGCCTGAAGGCCGGCAACGTGGTGGTCCTGCACCCGAGCGACCGGGTGCACGACGGCGTCAAGGTCACGCCGCGGGGCTAGTCCGGTGGCGCGGCGGTCGCGCGCTTTCGAAAAGTGCGACAAGCTGGTATCTGGCTCGCATGGCAACCACATCCACCACTGGCCTTGAAACCGTCCGCGCCGAGATCGCGCGCGCCTGCCGCGATGCCGGGCGCGATCCCAGCGACGTGACGCTAGTGGCGGTGTCGAAAACTTTCTCGGCCGAGCGAATCGAGCCGGTAATCGAAGCCGGCCAGCGCGTATTTGGCGAAAACCGCGTGCAGGAGGCCAAGGCCAAATGGCCGGCGCTGATGCAGAAACATCGCGGCATCGAGCTGCATCTGATCGGGCCGCTGCAATCCAACAAGGCCAAGGAGGCGGTGGCGCTGTTCGACGCCATCCATTCGGTCGACCGGCCGAGCTTGTGCGAAGCGCTGGCCAAGGAGATCGCCAAGCAGGAGCGTTCGCCGCTGCTGTTCGTCGAGATCAATACCGGGGCCGAGCCGCAGAAAGCTGGCATCCTGCCGCAGGATGCCGATGCTTTCCTGGCGGCTTGCCGCGAGAAATATGGCCTGACCATAGCGGGCCTGATGTGCATTCCGCCGTTCGAGGAGGCGCCGGGCCCGCATTTCGCGCTCACCGCCAAGATCGCCAAGCGCAACGGCTTGAAGCTGTTGTCGATGGGTATGAGCGCAGATTTCGCCACCGCCATCCAACTCGGCGCCACCCATGTCCGGGTGGGCAGTGCCATCTTCGGAGAGCGGCATTGACCGCTCTCGTCTTGGCCGGCCTTTCGTTGCCTTCCACGACTTCATAGATAAGCCATGAAAGTCCGGCCTAAGGTTGGGCGTGTTGGTGGAAAGTTGGTGTTCATGACGGATCAATCCGAGCTTCAGCGTTGGGAACAACGCTTTGCCGCGCCGGGCTATTTGTTCGGCACTGCGCCGAACAAGTTTCTCAAAGACCACGCCCATCTGCTGAAGAAAGGGCAGAAGGCGCTGGCGATCGCCGACGGCGAAGGCCGCAACGGCGTGTTCCTGGCCGAGCAGGGGCTCGACGTGCTGTCGGTCGATTTTTCTCCCATCGCGCAGGAGAAGGCGCGCCGGCTCGCCGAGGAGCGCGGTGCCAGCCTGCGCTTCGAGCAGGCCGACATCATCCATTGGGATTGGCCGGAAGCGGTCTTCGACGTGGTGGTGGCGATCTTCTTCCAGTTCGTCTTGCCGCCGGAACGCGACAAGATTTTCGCCGGCATCAAGAAAACGTTGAAGCCGGGCGGTCTGCTGCTGCTCGAGGGCTATGGGCCGAAGCAACTCGAATACAAGACCGGCGGACCATCGAACCTCGCGCAGCTTTATACGCCCGAGCTGCTGGAGCAGGCGTTTGCCGATTTTTCATTGCGCCAGGTGCGCGCCTACGATGAGGTGATCGACGAGGGCCCGCGCCATTCCGGCATGTCGGCGCTGGTCGACCTGGTGGCGCGGAAGTAGCGCTTATCGGTATTTCGGCGGATAGCCGGGCGTCTGCGGCAGCGAATTGCCGAGCGAGCCATCGAGCGGCTTCTTCAGGAGGCTGGCGCGCAGCGCTTCGCCACGTTGCGACACTGGTGGTGCCGCTGGTCCCGACGGCATGGGCGGCGGCGCTGCCGCCGGCTGCAGCGGCGCTTCGAGCGAGCTGCCATAGTCCGCCGTCTCGTCCGCACCGCCGCTGCGATGGCTCATGCTGGCGCTGCGCCAGCGTTCGATCACCGCATTGATCATATCCGGGGTGACGGCGCCGGCGTCGGAGCGGGTATTGCCGGAAGCCTCGCTCTGCGGCCGGAGTTCGGCCGGCAGGGGCACGAAGCGCATGCGCGTCGGCAGCGCCACGCCGTAACCGAAGGTGAAGACCTCGCGTGTGCCGAGCGAGGGAATGAAGGTGAGCAGGCTCGCGGCCGCATCCGACATCGCCGAGCGGATCAGGTGCTGGTCGCGATCGTTGGCCAGCCGCATGACGAAGAAGGTCGAGCACTGCGAGATGATCGTAGGATCGATCTCCGCTGGGCGTTGCGTCACCAGACCGAGGAAAACGCCGTATTTGCGGCCTTCCTTGGCGATGCGCGAGAGCGCGCGCTTGGTCGGGCCAAAGCCGATCTGCTTGTCGGCCGGCGCGTAGCGGTGCGCTTCCTCGCACACGAACAACAGGGGCGCCGCGCCGTCGCTCCACAGGCCGAAGTCGAAGGCCATGCGGCAGAGTACCGACACCACCGCGTCGACCACCTCAGCCGGAAAGCCGGCGAGCTGCATGATGGTCATCGGCTTGCCGTTCGGCGGCAGGCGGAACAGATTGCAGAGAATCTCCGCCATGGTGTCGCCGCCGATGTTCGCGTTCTCGAACATGAAGGCGTAGCGAGGGTGATTGCGGAAGGTCTGAATGCGCGAGATCAGCTTGGAATAGACGATGCGCGAGGAACGGTTCTCCAGCTTGCCCATGCGCTCGTCGAGCAGGTTGATCAGGTCCTCGATGCGGTAGGGCACCGGCGTGTCGGCTGTAAAACCGGCATCGCGCGGGTCGCGCCGCTTGGCCAGCGGACTGGCGGGATTTGACTTGTATTGCAGATAGGCCGATTTCGCCGCCGGGATAGCTTCCGCCAGAATCTCGACTTCCTCGTCGACGCCGGGCCGACCGCCGAAGAAAACGTCGGTGATCTCCTCGAAGTTGAACAGCCAGAACGGCAGGCGCAGATTGCGCGGATTGAGCACCTGTGCCTTTTCGCCGAAGCAGTGGCTGTATTCGTTGTGCGGGTCGACCAGGAAGATGCGCAGGTTCGGCCGCGTGGCCAGGATCTGCTGCAGGAGGATGACGACGCCGCTCGACTTGCCGACGCCGGTGGCGCCGAGCACGGCAAAATGCCGGCTGACGAGCTGGTCGATGTCGATATGGACGCCGATCTTCGGATTCTGTTGCAGGTCGCCGATATGGGCGTGGTCGGTGTCCGCGCTACCATAGACCAGGCGCAGATCGCTTTCTTCGAGCAGCAGCGCGCCGTCGCCGATATTGGGATGTTCGGTAACGCCGCGCTGGAATTGCGGCGCGCCGCCCGGTTCGGCCTTAAGCTCTCCGATGAGATCAACGCGCGCCATCTTGCGGAAGATGGGCGTGCCGCCGCCGACATTGACCGGTTGCTCAGCTACTTCGGTGATGAGGGCGATGAGGATGGTCTTGCCGGTCGTCAGGCCCATGAATTTGCCGACGGTGGCGTGCTCCGCCACGCTCGCATGGGCGTCTAGTTCGATGACAGCATTTGCGCCGCTCACCTGGGCGACGCGGCCCATGATTGCCGGGCGTGAGGGCGTCGGTGCAGCACCATAGTTTGCGTAAGGTGTGTCCATGGCCGCCCTATTGATGGCTTGTTCTCACCCGCGCCGCCCGCCTGCAGCACAACGCCAGATTACAATGTGGGTTGATGTATTATGTTAACGTGGTGGCGATGATCCCGGCCGACTGGCGCCATGGCTAATTAACGGTAGCCATCGGGAAAAGGCGTTTAACGACCTGCCGGTAACGTTTAATCAACCATGATGCGCGTGCGCGGGCCGAGCCGGGCGAGTAATCGGCGCAGCGTAGCGAGTTCCAGCGCGATGCAGCCGGCGGTCGGGGCAAAACCCGGACGGGCCGCGTGAACGAACACCGCGCTGCCGCGTCCACTCACGCGTGGACGCACGTTATGGTCGATTTCCACGATGTAGTCGTAAAGCGCATCAGCCCGTTTGAGGCGATCGGCCGGGCTGACCGGCGCCAGCTTGACCGGTCGGTTGTAGCGGCGGTCGCCAGGGTTCTCGCACCAGCCGTCGTCGGCGCCGATGCGCCGCACCGGCAGCCGTGTCGGCGGGCGCGGGTGCCGGTCGGCCCGCCACCACAGCCGCAACGGCCGGAATGTGCCGCGTGGCGTGGCCCCGTCGCCTTCCCGCTTATTGGCCTTGATGCCGCCGCGCCCCAGCGCCACCGGCAGCACCCACGGCCCGGCGGCGAGCCAGCCTTGGCTGGGGCGGCCGGGGCGCGCCCGCACCCGCACGCGGGACAGAGTTTTCCTTGGCATCTGGCGGCAATCCACCCTAAATACTGGGTCAAGCTTGCTCTTTTAGCGCCGAATGCTGTACTGCGCGAATATTGAGGAATGGGGCTTGCAACATTGATGCCCCAGGGGGCCCGCGACCATGGCCAGCAAACGAACCATTTTGATCGTCGACGACGATAACGAACTGCGCGATGCGCTGGTCGAGCAGCTCGCGCTGCATGAGGAATTCGACGCTATCGCGGTGGAAAGCGGCACCAAGGGCGTGCAGGTCGCCAAGACCGGCCCGGTCGATCTGGTGATCATGGACGTCGGGTTGCCCGACGTCGACGGCCGCGAGGCGGTGCGCATCCTGCGCAAGGCCGGCTTCAAGGCGCCGATCATCATGCTGACCGGCCACGACACCGACAGCGATACCATCCTGGGGCTGGAATCGGGCGCCAACGATTATGTCTCGAAGCCGTTCCGCTTCGCCGTGCTGCTGGCGCGCATCCGCGCCCAGCTTCGCCAACATGAGGCGAGCGAGGATGCGGTGTTCACCATCGGACCTTACAGCTTCCGACCTTCATCCAAGATTTTGGTTACGCCCAAGGGCAGCAAGGTGCGACTGACCGAAAAGGAAACCGCCATCCTGCGCTATCTCTACCGTGCCGGGCAGAAGCCAGTGTCGCGCGAGACGCTGCTGCAGGAGGTCTGGGGCTACAATTCCGGCGTCACCACTCACACGCTGGAGACCCACATCTACCGGCTGCGGCAGAAAGTCGAAAAGGACGCCGCGCAGCCGGCGATCCTGGTGACGGAAGCCGGCGGCTATAAGTTGGTGCCGTGACACTCGAAGACGACATCGCCTTTTTTGAGCAAGTGCCGAGCCTTGCCGCGCTCGGCAAGCAGGCGCTGCGCGTGCTGGCGATCGGCGCCGAGAGCCGTCATCTGCCAAGCGGCGCGGTGCTGTTCTATGCCGGCGAGCTCGCTGACGGCGGCTATATCGTGCAGGACGGTGCGTTGGTGGTGGAGCCGGCGACGCCCGCGGAAGGACCCGAATTCACCGTCGGTCCAGGTACGCTGTTGGGCGAACTGTCATTGCTCACTGACGCGGTTTCGCCGGTCACTGCCATCGCCAGGGAGCCGACTACGGTGATCCGCATCTCGCGCGGTCTGTTCCGCAAGATGCTGGAAGGCTATCCGGCTGCGGCTCAGCGGCTGCGCGATCTAATGGCGAGCCGGCTCGGAACGCTGGCGCAGGATCTGGAAGCGGTGCAGCGCAAGCTGGATCGAGAGGCGCACTGACTCCTGTCCCGGATACGGTGCAACGCGGAGCGAAGCGACGTGGTGCGCCGCTGATCCGGGACCGATTCAGATGCGGAGGTTGTAACGATCCCGGGTCTGCAGCGCATCGTTTCACGTTGCGCTACGCCGGGGATGGGCGTCACAGCTCAAATTTCGTCGTCACCGGCACGTGGTCGGACGGGCGCTCGGCGCCGCGATAATCCTTGGCGATCTTGATGGTCGCGACGCGGTCGGCGAGCGCATCCGAGGTCCAGACATGGTCGAGCCTCCGGCCGCGGTCGGCGGTGCGCCAGTCGGCGGCGCGATAGCTCCACCAAGTGTAGAGCTTGGCGGGCTCGGGCGTGAGCACGCGCATCGAGTCGATCCAGCCGCCCGCCTCACGCGCGGCGGTGAACTTCTCGCATTCGACCGGCGTGTGCGAGACCACCTTGATCATCTGCTTGTGGCTCCACACGTCGTGCTCGAGCGGCGCCACGTTGAGATCGCCGACCAGGATGGCGCGCTGTGCTTTTTTCGGGCGCAAGCCCTTATGTGCGCGCATCTCGTCGAGGAAGGCGAGCTTGTGCTCGAATTTCGGATTGATCCCGGGGTCCGGTTCGTCGCCACCGGCCGGCACGTAAAAATTATGCAGCGTGACCGGGTCTTTCAGCTTGGCCTTCTCGCCCAGCACCACCGATATGTGACGGCAATCGGTCTTGCCGCAGAAGTTCTGCACGTCGATGCTTTCGAACGGCAGGCGCGAAACGATCGCCACGCCGTGATAGCCCTTCTGCCCATAGAGCGCGGCGTATTCATAGCCGAGCCGCGTGAAGCGCTTGAGCGGAAAGGCGTCGTCCGGGCACTTGGTTTCCTGCAAGCAGAGAACGTCCGGCCGCGCGCTCTTGAGGAACTTGGCGACCAGATCGATCCGCAGACGGACGGAATTGATGTTCCAGGTGGAAACGGTGAGGGGCATTGGATCAGTCTAGCACGTCATTCCGGCGTGCCGCGCAGCGGCGAACCCGGAATCCAGCGCTCATTCACAGCTTGTGCCGTTTTGCTGGATTCCGGGGCCGCGAGCTTCGCTCGCGACCTGGAATGACCAAAGCCTAGTTGTGATAATTCGTAAAATCGATATGGAACAGCTTGGGATCGGGCTTGCTCGTGGTGTCGAGATTGGACACCGCGACCGTGGTGTCGTAGCCTTGCGGGTCGGTCACCGTCCACTGCTTGAGCGACATGTCGTTGGCCGAGAACATGATCATCAGCCGGCTGGTACCGACCACACCGTTCTTTTCCTCAACCACCACGGTGACGAACACATCGTCGGCATAGACCGCGACCAGATTGGTGTCCTTCAGCAGATTGACGTTGTCGGCGAGCAGGAAGCGCAGCGGCGTCTGCGACAGCGGATAGATCG
>JAKAMD010000469.1 GCA_021823875.1 Pseudomonadota bacterium
AATCTGTCGACCGGCGTCAAATTGCCCGGCCACACCATGTTCGGCGGCTATGCGCAATACGTGTCGCGGCCGCAGCACTATTGGATCAAGATCAGCCCCGTGCTCGACTACGATCAGGCCGCCGCCGCCATGTGGGCCTGCTCGACCGCGCATCACATCGTCGCTGCGCGCCTCAATGTGCGCATGAACGATATTGTGCTGATCACCGGCGCCTCCGGCGGCATGGGCACTGCCACGCTGCAACTGGTGAAGCTCGCCGGTGCCACGCCGATCGCCACCACCCGCCACGCCGCCAAAGAGGCCGCGCTGCGCCGCGCCGGCGCGGAAGCCGTGTTCAACACCGGTGCGCCCGATGTGGTGCGCGCCATCCGCGACTACACCCGCGGCGAAGGCGTCGACGGTGCGGTCGAATATACCGGTGTGCAGGCCCAGATGCGCCTGTGCATCGACGCCATGCGCTTCGGCGGCACCTTCTGCCCGGTTGCCGGCGAGATGAGCGAGGTGCCACTGCGGGTGATCGATCTGGTCAGCCGCGAGCTCAACGTGCACGGCGTGCGCGCCTCCACCCGCAACGACCAGCGCATCGTGGTCGAGCTCCTGGAAAAGGGCCGCATCGTCATGCCGATCCACGCCGTGCTGCCACTGTCGCAGGTCGGCGCCGCCCATACCATGCTGGAAACCAGCGACAGCATGCTCGGCCGCATCGTGCTGCATCCGTGGGACGATTGAGCGGAGCAGTTAATAGCCTTCCGGCGACCAGGGGTATAAGTTCCGGCCGCAATACCGCTCGCAGGAAGAACACCGGCCATGCCCCCGAGAAAGAAACTGCGCGAACTGCTGGCCCGCCCCGGCCTTACGATCATGCCGGGGGCCTATGACGCCTTGTCGGCGCGGCTGATCGAGGCCGAAGGCTACGAGGCACTTGTGGCCGGCGGTTATGCCGGCATCGGCAGCATGCTGGCGCAGGCCGACATGGGCCAGTCGAACGTGCGCGACTATGCCGACCATTACGCGCGCATCTGCAATGCCGTGCAAATCCCGGTCTACGCCGATGCCGACACCGGTTTCGGCGGCGTGCACAATATTCGCGAGATGGTGCGCGCCTTCGAAGCGGCCGGCGTTGCCGGCCTGTTCATCGGCGACCAGACCTTTCCCAACCGTTGCGGCTATCTGCCGGGCAAGCAGATCGTGCCGGTCGAGCAGATGCTGGCCCGCATCAAGGCCGCGCTCGACGCGCGCCGCGATCCCGACCTGTTGATCGCCGCCCGCACCGACGCTTGCGGCGTCGAAGGGCTCGATGCCGCCATCGAACGCTGCCAGCTGTTCATGGAAGCCGGCGCCGACATGGCCATGCCGATGGGCATCGACGCCATCGACGACATCAAGCGCGTGCTGCGCGAGGTGAAGAGCCCGCACATGGCCAATATCTCGCAAGCCGCCGGCCCCAAGCACCGCAGCTTGGCCGAACTGGAAGCGGCCGGCGTTTCCGCCGTCATCTTCCCGTCGGCGACGCTGTTCGCCGCCGCGCAGGCCGTTCGCCACGTGCTGCGCGCGCTCAAGCGCGACAACGGCCTGGCCAATGTCGGCGACGATCTGCTGCCGCTCGACGATTATTACGCGCTGGTCGGCTTGAAGGATCTGATGGCGCGCGAAGAGCGTTACGACCAGGAAGCCGCCACCCTACGGCGCGGGCGTGCGGCCGCCGAATAGACGCGGAGCCGTCCCGGCGTCGCAGTGGCCACTGGAGATCAGCCGGTGAAAAACCTTGCCACTCCGTCATTCTTCCGGACGTTCGATCTGCTACTCGGCGCCAGCAATCCCGGCCTGAAACTCACGCAGTGGAGCTACGACGGCGTCGAATGGGTGCGCGACCGTTACAGCGTGACCGGGCGCAACCACGGCTTCGTCATCGAAATCAATACGCTGACGCGGCCAGGCCGGCGCGGCTGGTGCCTATTGGTCACCAAGGAGCATTGGTGGGCCGGCACGCACGCCGACGCCATCAAGAGCACGCAGTGGTCGCGCCCGGTGAGCGGCCAGCGCAAGGACATCATTGAATGGTTCCGCAAGCACGAGAAAGCGATCGATCGCGAGAGACCGGCCCGCCCTGACACCGATCCGCGCGACGCCGCGAAGAGTGATAAGTGACGATTGAGCGCGCGCATGTCTCATGTTGGCGGTTCGAGTCGCCAACGAAGCGAGAAAATTTGCGGCAACGAACCGGCACAAAGCCGCTTTGGCTGATGGCGATCCCGACAGGATTCGAACCTGTGACCCCAAGTTTAGGAAACTTGTGCTCTATCCAGCTGAGCTACGGGACCGCGGTGGGAATTTCCGGCTAGGCCTCCTTGTGCAACATTGCGCGCCGTCCGGCAACCCGTGGGGCGCCGACGCCAACAACCGACAGGGCCCGGCGGCGCCAAACGCGCCGTTTGCGACGGCAACTGGCCGGTAAGCCGCGCGGCGGATATAGTCCTTCACATCATGCTTCTGTCGCTGCGTCCGACCGCGGGTTTGATCGCCGCCGTTTTCGCGTTCGCAGCGCATGCCGCGGCGGCGCAAGATGCCTGCCAATTCACCCCGATCGGAACGGCGCAGTTTGCCGGCGCGCGCGATGGCCGCACGCTGTTGCTGGCCGACGGCCGCGCCCTGCGCCTTGCCGCCATCGAAGCCGGCGCCGGTGGCCGCGCCGTGCTGCAGGAGCTTGCCGGCGGCCGGACGCTGCGGCTGCAAAAGCTCGGCGCCGATCACGACCGCTACGGCCGGCTGGTGGCGTTCGCCTTCGCTGGCCAGGCCCGGCAATCCTTGCAACAGGAACTGCTGCAGGCGGGCGCAGCGCGGGTCTCGGCCCGGGTCGGCAACCGCGCCTGCGCCACCGCCTTGCTGGCAACCGAAAACGAGGCC
>JAKAMD010000470.1 GCA_021823875.1 Pseudomonadota bacterium
TATCGATCAGCACCGGCTCGCAGCCGAGCGCGGTCAGGATATGGCGGTAGGGCGGATAGCCGGGGTTGGCCAGCGCCACCCGGTCGCCCGGCTCGAACAGCGCCAGAAATGCCAGGATGAAGCCGCCGGAGGAACCGGTGGTCACCGCCACCCGGGCTGGATCGAGTGCGACATTATAGGTCTCGCCATAGTGGCGAGCGATGCGAGCGCGCAAGCTGGGGATGCCGAGCGCCTCGGTATAATCGATGCGCCCGCGCGCCAGCGCCGCCTGGGCGGCCGCGATGGCCGCACGCGGCGCCGGGGCCGCTGGCTGGCCCACCTCCATGTGGACCACCTGGACGCCGCGCGCCTCGGCGGCGGCGGCCGCCGCCATCACGTCCATGACGATGAAAGGCGGCACATCGCTGCGTTTGGAGGGAACCAAGAGTTTTTTCGCCGTATCCAGCATGGTTTCGTCGATCCGCAGGGGTCATCCCGCCCCGCTGTTGCCGTAATCCCCGGCTTGCTTGCGCTGCACGCGCGTCAGACATGATATGAGCGCGATTTCGGGTCCGTTGACCCTCTGATGGCGCGTCACATAAGTTCAATTCTTTCGGTGGCATAGACCGGCATGACCGAGAACGGGACACCTATCAGGGCGCGGCGTCCAGCGCCAGCCGTCCGCGCGACCGCGCTGTTCGCGGCCGCCACTATCGCGCTGTCCAGCCTGCCGGCGCTGCCGGCCCGCGCGCAGGACGTACCGCGCGGCATGCCGGTGATCCGCGACACCGAGATCGAGCAGCTGATGCGCGATTACGCCACACCGATTCTCAAGGCGGCCGGCCTCGCCCAGCAGAACATCAAGGTGGTGATCCTCAACGATCGCAGCTTCAACGCCTTCGTCATGGACGGGCGCCATATCTTCATCAATGTCGGCACTCTGTTCCAGGCCAAGACGCCGAACGAGGTGATTGGCGTGTTCGCGCACGAGACCGGCCATTTGGCCGACGGCCATCTGATGCGCCTGCGCGAACGGCTGGCCGAGGCACAGACGCAGTCGATCGTCGCGCTGCTGCTTGGCATCGGCGCTGCCGTTGCCGGCGCGCGCGCCGGCGCCGGCAATGTGGGAGCCGCAGCCATCATGGCGCCGCAGTCGATGATCCAGCGTTCGATGCTCGCCTATGCGCGCACCCAGGAAGACCAGGCCGACCACGCCGGCGTGAAGTTCCTCAACCGCACCCATCAGTCGCCCAAGGGCATGGTCGATCTGTTCAAGCGCCTCAGCAATGAGGCTTTGTTCAGCGCGCGCTATGCCGATCCCTACTTGCAGACCCATCCGATGCCGGCGCAACGCGTTGCCACGCTCGAAGCCGAAGCGCGCGCCAGCCCCTATTGGAACGTGAAGGATCCGCCGGCTCTGCAACTGCGCCACGACCTGATGCGCGCCAAGCTCTCCGGCTTCCTGGAAAGCGAAGGCACGGTGCTGCGCCGCTATCCGCTCTCCAACCAGAGCCTGCCGGCGCGTTATGCGCGCGCCATCGCCGCCTATCGGCACGGCAATCTGCGCAGTGCCCTCGCGCAGATCGATGGTCTGATACAGAGCGAGCCGACCAATCCCTATTTCCCTGAGCTCAAGGGGCAGGCACTGTTGGAAGGCGGCCGTCCGGCCGAGGCGATCGAGCCGCTGCGGCGCGCGGTGCGCCTGTCCCACGGCGCGCCGCTGATCGAAGTGATGTTGGCGCAATGCCTGGTGTCGGTGAACCATCCCAAGGAACGCGCGGAAGCGGTCGAGCTGCTGCGCTCGGCGCTGGCGCGCGACCCCGAGGCGCCCGGCGGCTACGATCAGCTCGCCATGGCCTATGGTCACAAGGGCGATTTCGCCCATGCCGACCTCGCCTCGGCGCGGGCGGCCTTCAATCGCGGCGACCTCAAGACCGCCCGTCTGCTCGCGTCCCGTGCCAAGACCCGCTTCCCGGTCGGTTCACCCGCCTGGGTCCAGGCCGACGACATCGTCAATGTCAAACCGCCGAATGCTCAGAAGCACTAACGATCTTACCGCAAGGAACCCATCATGATCCCAAGCCCGCGCCTTTTCATTGCCGTGTGTGTTGCGGTGCTCGCTTTCGCGCTCGCACCGGTCGCCCGCGCGGATGATTTGACCCCCGCGCAACGCTCCGCCGTTGAAAAGATCGTGCATGACTATCTGGTGCAGCATCCGGAAGTCCTGCAGGAGGCCATGCAGGAACTCGAGAAACGCCAGACCGCCGCAGCGGCCCAGAAGTACAAGGCCGCCGTCAAGGCGCATGCTAAGGCGCTGTTCGACTCGCCGGACCAGGTCACGCTCGGTAATCCGAAGGGCGACGTCACCTTCGTCGAGTTCTTCGATTACAACTGCGCTTATTGCAAGCGCGCCATGAACGACATGCTCACGCTGATGAAGTCCGACCCCAAGCTCAAGGTCGTGCTCAAGGAATTTCCGGTGCTCAGCAATGGCTCGGTGGAGGCCGCCAAGGTGGCGGTCGCCGTCCGCATGCAGGCCCCCAACAAATATCTCGCGTTTCACCAGAAGCTCCTGGGCGGCCGCGGTCAGGCTGACGAAGCGCGCGCGCTCGCCGTCGCCAAGGAGGTCGGCCTCGACATGGACCGGCTCAAGAAGGATATGAAGAGCCCCGAGGTCGAAAAAACGCTGAAACAGGACATGGGGCTTGCCGAGGCGCTCGGCCTCAACGGCACGCCCAGCTACGTGATCGGCGATAACGTGATCGTCGGCGCGGTCGGTTTCGATTCGCTGAAAGAGCAGATCAACACCGCCCGCTGCGGCAAGACGAGCTGCTGACCACGCCTTCCCTGAGTTGAACGCCCCGCCGCGAGAACCTGTCGCGGCGGGGTGTTCTTTTTTTCACTGTTCGATGTCGG
>JAKAMD010000471.1 GCA_021823875.1 Pseudomonadota bacterium
CCTCGCCATTTCCGCATGCCCATGTGGTCACCACCACGACGCACAAGACGCTGCGCGGCCCGCGCGGCGGCGTCATCCTGTCCGACGACGAGGAGATGGCGAAGAAGATCAATTCGGCGGTGTTCCCCGGCATGCAGGGCGGCCCGCTGATGCATGTGATCGCCGCCAAGGCGGTCGCCTTCGGTGAAGCGCTGCGTCCGAGCTTCAAGGTCTATGCCAGGAACGTCGTCGAGAACGCCAAGGCATTGGCCGAGACCCTGCGGGCGTCCGGCCTCGATATCGTTTCCGGCGGCACCGACACGCATCTGATGCTGGTCGACCTGCGCCCGAAGAACCTGACGGGCAAGGTGGCGGAGGCCGCACTCGGACGCGCCCACATCACCTGCAACAAGAACGGGATTCCCTTCGATCCGCAGAAGCCGACGATCACCTCCGGCATCCGGCTCGGCACGCCGGCCGGTACCACGCGCGGCTTCGGCATCGCCGAATTCCGCGACGTCGGCGCCATGATCGTGGAGGTGCTCGACGTGCTGTCGCAGAAGCACGCGGAGGAGGATTCACTGGTCGAAGGCAAGGTGCGCGACAAGGTCGGTGCGCTGTTGAAGCGCTTCCCGATTTATCAGTGAGCGCGCGGGCGTCACATATTCAGCGTCATGGCCGGGCTTGTCCCGGCCATCCACGCCTTACTCGTGCGGCGAAGACGTGGATGCCCGGCACAAGGCCGGGCATGACGGGGGGAGAGTAGGGGGAAGTCATGCGTTGCCCGAGTTGCGGAAGCCTCGACACGCAGGTGAAGGACTCGCGGCCGACCGAGGATTCGGCGGTGATCCGCCGCCGGCGCGTGTGCCTTTCCTGCAATTTCCGCTTCACGACTTTCGAGCGCGTGCAGTTGCGCGAGCTTACCGTGATCAAGCGCAACGGCCGCCGCGCACCCTTCGACCGCGACAAGCTGATGCGCTCGGTGCAGATCGCGCTGCGCAAGCGGCAGGTCGATCCCGAGCGGGTCGAGCAGATGGTATCCAAGATCGTGCGCGAACTGGAAAGCATGGGCGAGAACGAAGTGACCTCGGAAACCATCGGCGAACTGGTGATGGAACACCTGCGCGAGCTCGATGACGTCGCCTATGTGCGCTTCGCTTCCGTCTATCGTAATTTCCGCGAGGCCAAGGATTTCCGCGCCGCGCTCGATGAATTGTCGGGCGAGGATGACGGAAAACCGGCGGTGACCGCACGCAAATGAACGAGCCTGTTGTCGAGACAGCGGCCGCGCCGGTGGCCACGCCTGCCGCTGAAGACGAACGCTATATGCGCCTCGCGCTCACGCTCGGCCGCCGCGGGCTCGGGCAGACCTTTCCCAATCCGGCGGTTGGCGCGGTGATCGTCAAGGACGGCGTCATCCTGGCGCGCGGCTGGACGCAGCCGGGCGGCCGCCCGCATGCCGAAGTGGAAGCGCTGCGCCGCGCCAAGAAGACGGCGCAGGGCGCCACCATGTACGTGACGCTCGAGCCTTGTTCGCACCAGGGCAAATCGGGTCCTTGCGCCGACGCCATCATCAAGGCCGGCATTACGCGCGTGGTCTCCGCGCTCGAGGACCCCAATCCGGAAGTGGCCGGGCAGGGGCACAAGCGGCTTATCGACAAGGGCATCGCGGTCGATGTCGGGCTGTGCGCCGAGGACGCGCGGCGGGCCCATGCCGGCCATATCATGCTGGTCAGCCACGGCCGCCCGCATGTGACGCTCAAACTGGCGGTGTCGGCCGACGGAAAGGTCGGGCTCCCCGGCCGCAAGCCGGTCCCGATCACCGGCGAGGAAGCGCGTGCCCGCGTGTTCCAGATGCGGGCCCAGAGCGACGCCATCATGGTCGGCATCGGCACGGTGCTGTCCGACAATCCGCAACTCACCTGCCGGCTGCCCGGCATGGAGGCACGCTCGCCGGTGCGGGTGGTGCTCGATGCGCGCCTGCGCACGCCGCTGTCGACCGCGGTGATCGCCACCGTGCGCGAGACGCCGACCTGGCTGTTCGCCTCGCGCAAGGCCTCGCCCATCGCCGAGGAGATTTTGCAGCAGAAGGGCGTCAAGGTGTTCCGCGTCGACGACACCGAGGACCGGCTCGATCTCGAGGAAGTGCTCAAGGTGCTGGCCGGCGAGGGCATCAGCCGAGTGATGGTGGAGGGCGGCCCGACCGTCGCGGCCAGTCTGGTCGCGGCTGACCTGGTCGATAGCGCGGCGCTGATCTATTCCGAGAAGCTGATCGGCGAGGACGGCATCGATCCGCTCGAAGGCATGAGCTTCGATGCGCTGCACGCCCACCTGCACGCCACCGGCAGCGAGCGGCTCGGCGCCGACACGCTGGAAATTTACGAGCGCGCCTAGATGTTCACGGGCATCGTCACCGATCTGGGGGAAGTACGCTCGGTCAAGCCGCGCGCCGACAATCTGCACCGCATCACGATCTACACGCGCTATCCGCGCGCCGAATTGGTCGAGGGTGCATCAATCGCCTGCTGCGGCGTCTGCATGACGGTGGTGGACACCGGCGAGGAGGACAACCGCACCTGGTTTGCGGTCGATGCCGCTGCCGAGACCCTGCGCGTGACCACGGTCGGCCGCTGGCGCCACGGCGCCCGCGTCAATCTCGAGCGCGCGCTCAAAGTGGGCGACGAGCTCGGTGGCCATATCGTCTCCGGCCATGTCGACGGTCTGGCCGAGGTGCTCAAGCGCGAGGACCTGACCGACATGGCGCGCTTCACCCTGCGCGCGCCGCGTGCGCTCGCGCGCTTCATCGCGCCCAAGGGATCGGTTGCGCTCGACGGCGTATCGCTGACCGTCAATGAGGTCGCCGGCGACGACTTTACCGTGCTGATCATCCCGCACACGATCGCCGTCACC
>JAKAMD010000058.1 GCA_021823875.1 Pseudomonadota bacterium
GCCAGATCAGGCAGGCCGAGGATGCGCTCAACCGCCAGCAGTTCGAAGTCGACAAACTGGTCGCGCAATCACGCCAGCTGGGCTGCGAGAATTCCGGCTTCTTCTCGATCTTCACCAACCCGCCGCGGGAGTGTGGACCGCTCACCCGCCAGATCGACCAGCAGCGCTCGACCCTGGAGCGCATGCAGAACAGCCTGGAGCAGCTCAACGGCGGCACCGCCGAACGCGCGGCCCAGCGCCAGTCGCTGCTGGTCGCGCTCGCCGACAACAATTGCGGCTCGCAATACCGCTCGGCGGCGCTCGCCGGCCAGCAGGGCGGCTTCTTCGACCGGCTGTTCGGCGGCAACAACGGCGGCCAGATGCCTCAGACTCCGTCGGGCCCGATGGGCAATACCTATCGCACCATCTGCGTGCGCACCTGCGACGGCTATTATTTCCCGGTCTCGTTCTCGACCTCGCCGGATCATTTCCGCGAGGACGAACAGACCTGTCAGCACATGTGCCCGGCGGCGGAGGTGCAGCTCTACACCTATCACAACCCGGGCGAGGACGTGTCGCAGGCAGTCTCGCTCAATGGCCGGTTCTACACCGAGCTGCCCACCGCTTTCCAATACCGCAAGGCGCTGAGCGCGGCGTGCACCTGCCGGCGGCCCGGCGAAAGCTGGTACGAGGCGCTCAAGGGCAGCGGACCAGACCGCACGGTGGCGCCGGGCGACGTGATCGTCACCGAGAAAAACGCCAAGAGCCTGTCGCAGCCGCGCATCGGCCCCGACGGCAAGCCGATCCGCACGACCACGCCGAAAGAAAACGCCACCCAGCTCAGAGGCTCCGAGCCGGCGCTGGCCGAAGCGCCGGGTCAGATCGATCCCTCCAAGCGCAAGGTGCGCACGGTCGGGCCGACCTTCCTGCCGCACTGAACGGCTTCCGCAGCCGAGGGCATCCGAACGCCAAACGCGGCGTGGGCCTGTTATCCGCCTTCAAAGGCAAAGTGTAGAGATACCGGATCTCTCTGAGATTTTTTGGTTTTAAGCCTTCCCAGCCTGCGGCCTGGACCGTTCACACAATGACCGCATGACACTTTCTGAGTGTACAAAACTATTATCACAAGCATACATAATCGTCGCGTTTCTTCTGGAAATCGTTTGGTTTCTGCGGCGACTCTCTTTTTCTGCCTGATAGTCTAGCGGATGGCCCTACCGGACTCGGACTGTCGGCCCAATAAGTCACTGCCAAAATTCAATCCTACAAATTTTGAGATGCCATTATGCGCCCGACCTCAATCGTGCGGCCCCGGCTTCCAAATCATCTTCTCATTTGCACGCGCAATGAAGCTTCATTGCGTGAGACTTACGCCAAAATCTATGCAGAGCCCAAGCTCACAGTGAAGGCCCAAGACAATCTCGATGCGGCCGTGAGCCAATGTCAACTTCGCGGTCTACGGATAGGCTATGGGCGTTTCGGTGCGGCGACCTCATGGGAGTTTCCCAACGCCGACTGTTTCCTTTTTCTCGTTCCGACCGAAGGCGCCGGAGTACTCCGGACCCGCAAGAGCGAGTGCGAAATCGTCAGCGGCAAGCCTGTAATGGTCTCTCCCGCCGCAGGCTACACCGCGGATTACGATGCGTTGTTTGCGACCTTAAGCATCAAGATCGATGAAGACCTGATCCGCAGGAGCTTTGAGGCGATTGCTGGCGTGCCGCTCAGTGCGCCGCTCATTTTCGACGCTCAGTCAACATCCAACGCCGGCGTTAGTCAGGCACTGACGGACTATGTCCGTCATCTGGTCGATACAATCGAACAGGTCGGGCCTACCCTTCCGGACTGGTGGATCGAACAGACCGAACAGCTGGTCGCCATGATGCTCTTGTGCGGCCAACGCCACAACTACAGTCATCTCTTTGACCGTTCTCCTGCAGAGGCCTCCCTATCACAAGTTCAGGCGGCAGAGTCCTACATTGAGGCAAATCATGATCGACCGATCACCGTCGAAGAATTGGCTGAAGTGACCGGGGTCAGCATGTTCAACCTCTATCGCACCTTCAAGGCGATCCGCGGCTATTCACCCGTGCAGTTCGCCGAGCGCATTCGGCGCGAAAAGAAATGATTTCCGCAAGTTCCGGAGGCTTCGATGGGCTCTGCTAATCTGTTAGGGTCATTTCCGATCGCGCGCACGAGCAACGCGGAGGAAATGAGGGCATCGTTTGCCCGCGTCTACGGCAGACCCGTTATGGAGTTCGCGGGCCGCGACCGCACGCTTCACACAGTCATCAATCATTGCAAACTGCAAGACATCGAACTCAATTACGCGACATATGGCGGCAACCTTCACCTGCATTTTCCCGAGACCGAATTCGTCTCTCAGATCTTTCAAATCAGGGGCAAAGGCGAGGCGTTCGTAGAGGGTCACTCGGTTCAGATAGATCGTCACCAAAGCGCGGTCGTAACAAGTGATACATGCTTCAGCCTCAACACCGACGTCGAGTACGAGCGTTTAGTCTTATGCATGCGCTCCGACTCATTGACTAGAACCCTGTCCACCTTGACCGGAGTAACAATCACTGCTCCGGTGAAAGTGAACCCGGCACAACGTCTCACCGACCTGTCAGAGCGGCTGTTACGCGATCAATTGATGTTCTTTGTCGGGCAATTGAACACCGCGGCTTCGATCCCACCCATGCTGTTGAGCGAGTTCGAGCAGGCACTCGTCGTCGCGTTTCTGCACGTCAACCGTCACAATTACAGCCATCTCCTGGAGAGGCGCACGCCTGAGGTTGCACCGAAAGAAGTACGCCGGGCCGAGGAATATATCGAAGCAAATTGGCGTCGCGCCATTACTTTGGAAGACCTCGTGGCTGTCGCTGGGGTTGACGCGCTCGGTCTCTTTCGATCTTTCAAGAAATATCGCGGCTATTCGCCCATGCAGTTTCTCGAGCGAATGCGCGATAACAATCGGGATTTCTGGCGAGGGTGAAACGGACCTTGCAGGCCCGTCTCGTTCGAAATCACTCTATGAACGCGCGGTTTAAGACAGATCGACCGCGGGCGCATTGGCGGGCTTGCCGGCGATGAGCGTATTGTCGGGCTCGGGCAGCGGCGTGCCGGGATCGCGGAAGCGGTTGGTGATCGGATAGCGCCGGTCGCGACCGAAATTCTTCAGCGTCACCTTGACGCCCGGCGCCGCCTGCCGTCGCTTGTACTCGGCGATATTGAGCATGCGCTCGACCCGCGTCACGGTCTCGCGCTCGAAACCGGCCGCCACGATGGTCGAGATCGGCTCCTCGCGCTCCACCAGCCGCTCCAGGATCGCATCGAGGATCGCATACGGCGGCAGCGAATCCTCGTCCTTCTGGTTCTCGCGCAGTTCGGCGGTCGGCGGCCGGGTGATGATGTTCTCCGGGATGACGCGGCCGTCGGGCCCCATGGCGCCTTCCGGTTTCCAGCCATTGCGCAGGCGCGCGAGGCGGAACACTTCCGTCTTGTACAGGTCCTTGATCGGATTGAAGCCGCCGTTCATGTCACCGTAGAGCGTGGCGTAACCGACCGACATTTCCGACTTGTTGCCGGTGGTGACCAGCATGAGGTTGAACTTGTTGGAGATCGCCATCAGGATCGTGCCGCGCGCGCGCGCCTGCAAGTTCTCCTCGGCGACGTCGCGCGGCAGATCGTCGAACAGCGGCTTGAGCGCGGCCTCGAAGCCTTCGACCGCGGCGGCAATCGGCAGGATCGAATAGCTGACGCCGAGCGCCTTGGCGCAGGCCGCGGCATCGTCGAGCGATTCCTGCGCGGTGAATTTGTACGGCATCATGATGCAGCGCACGCGGTCGGCGCCCAGTGCGTCCACCGCGATTGCCGCGCACAGGGCGGAATCGATGCCGCCCGACAGGCCAAGCACCACGCCGGGAAAACCGTTCTTGTTGACGTAATCGCGCAGACCCAGCACGCAAGCGGCATAATCGGCTTCGTCGCCCTCGAGTGCCGGAACATTGGGTCCGTGGTCGCAGCGCCAAGCCCCGCCCTCACGCTTCCACAGCGTCGTCACCACCTCTTCTTTGTAGGAGCTCAACTGGAACGCCAACGAACAGTCGGCATTCAATCCGAGCGAGGCGCCGTCGAACACCAGTTCGTCCTGACCACCGACCTGATTGGCGTAGATCAGCGGCAGGCCGGTTTCCTTGATGCGCGGGACGATGACATTGAGCCGCTGATCGGCAACGCCATGGCGGAACGGCGAGCCGTTGAGCACCAGCAGCAATTCGCCGCCGGTCTCAGCGATGCATTCGGCCGGTTCTGGTCCCCAGATGTCCTCGCAGATCGGCAGGCCGATACGCACACCGCGGAAATTCACCGGTCCCGGCAGCGGCCCCGGCACGAACACCCGCTTCTCGTCGAACACGCCATAGTTCGGCAGATCGACCTTGTAGCGGATGGCGGCAATGCGCCCGCCCTCGAGCAGCGCCGCGGCATTGTAGAGCTTGCCGCCATCGAGCCAGGGACTGCCGACCACCAGCGCCGGGCCGCCCTCCGCGGTCTCGCGCGCCAGTCGCTCGAGCGCGGCGCGGCAGGCGGCTTGGAAGGCCGGCTTGAGCACCAGATCCTCGGGCGGATACCCGGCGATGAACAGTTCGGGGAAGACCACCAGATCGGCGCCCTGGGCGGCGGCTTGCGCGCGCGCGCGGCGTACCTTCTCGGCATTGCCGGCGATGTCACCGACAATCGAGTTGAGCTGGGCGATGGCGATCGCGAGTTGGTCGACGGGACGCTGATTCATGGAGAAACCTCTACCGCCTCGGCCCGCTTATCGGCAATGGGGAGGTTTGCATCGCAGCCCGGCGGAACAGGTCGGGTCAGAACGGCGGGAAGCGGTAGCTGCCCTGCAGGAACACCCCGTAGATGTCGAGCTTGAAATCGAGCGGTTGCGCGACGCCGCCGACATCCTCGAAATGCGAGTAGCCGCTGCTCTGCATATGCCAATAGCGTCCGCCGACACCGACGCTGAGCGCGTCATCGATATGGTAGGACAGGATCGCCTCCAACTGGTAGCCCCAGCCATGCCCATCTTCGCGGATCGGGATGGGAAGATCGGGGCGCAAGAGATGATTGTCGGTTCCGGAGAACCAGACATAGGGCAGCCAGGCGCCTTCAAGATTGAGGCGGAAACGGTCGATCAGCGGAACATCAGCATTCAGACCCACACGGAGCGCCTGCCAGGTATCGTCCTCCACGATAGCCGCAACACTATCGGGAACGCCGCCGGCGCACACCAGCGGATTGGATGCGGTCTGCTGGCAGCCGAAAGCTTTCATGCGCTGATGGAAATAGAAATAACCGACAAATGCGTCGACGCGGAATGTGGAGCCGCGCAGCAAAGCGCCGCCGAAATCAGTGCTGATGTAGCCGATGGCTTGATTCTGCAGCGTGCTGTTGGTGCTGGAATAGGGGGTGATGCCGGGCGGGAAATCCTCGTCCTGGAGATGGCCCTGAGTCAGCAAGCCGCCGCCGACATAGCCCTTCCAGAACAGACCGCTGATGTGATCAACGCGACCGAAGAGCTCAAGTGAATGGGTCTGCATGCCGTCATAGGTGAGCCGCGAATTCAAGGTGTCCCGGGTCAGGCCGTAAAGATCCTTCCTGGTGCTGTCGAAGCCGTACCAGTAGCGCAGCGCGAACACCGAGGTGAATTGCTGCTCCGGCTCCTGATTTTCGATGATGAACGGATTGGCGAGGGCGGGCCCGCTCAAAAACGCCACTACGAGCGCTGCGATCGCGCCGAGCCGCCTCTCCTGCTTGAACATGACTATCCCCACCACACCAGCGATGGGGTACAGTCTTCAGCCCAACAGTTTTCCAGTGGTTACAATTTTAGCGAACGCGTTAAGCGTCCGCTGTTCATCATTAATATAGCGGTAAACGGCAAATCGTTTACCTTGACGAACGGTAACCGGCCGCGGCGGCTAGAGGCCCGCCGCCGCCGGCATCGGCGTCGCCCGCCCGGCCCGCTCCTTGCGGAGCAGATCGGCCAGCAGGAAGGCGAGATCAATCGCCTGCTCGGCATTGAGCCGCGGATCGCAGACCGTGTGATAGCGGTCGTTGAGATCGGAATCGGTGATGGCGCGGGCGCCGCCGGTGCATTCGGTGACGTTCTTGCCGGTCATCTCCAGATGCACACCGCCGGCATAGGTCCCTTCCGCCGCGTGCACCTCGAAGAAGCTGCGCACTTCCTTCAGGATCAGATCGAACGGCCGGGTCTTATAGCCGGAGGTCGAGGTGATCGTGTTGCCGTGCATGGGATCGCACGACCAGACCACCGTCTTGCCTTCTCGCTTAACCGCGCGCACCAGCGCCGGCAGATACTCGCCAACCTTCTCGGCGCCAAAGCGGCCGATCAGCGTCACACGTCCCGGCTCATTGTCCGGATTGAGAATGTCGATCAGCCGCAAGAGATCGTCCGGCTTGAGTGAGGGCCCACACTTCAAGCCCAGCGGGTTCTTGATGCCGCGGGCATATTCGATATGGGCGTGATCGTATTGCCGCGTGCGGTCGCCGATCCACAGCATGTGGCCGGAGGTAGCGTACCAGTCGCCGGTGGTTGAATCGATGCGGGTCATGGCCTGCTCGAAACCGAGCAGAAGCGCCTCGTGACTGGTGTAGAAATTAGTGGTGCCGAGTGCCGAGTCGACCGCGAAGTTAAGGCCGCAGGCGCGCATGAAATCGAGCGCGCCCGAAACCCGGTCGGCGAGGTCGGAATAGGCTTTCGACTGCGGCGAACCGCTCACCGATTTCAGCATCCACTGATGCACGTTCTCGACGCTGGCATAGCCGCCCTTGGCGAAAGCGCGCAGCAGGTTGAGCGTCGCCGCCGATTGACGGTAGGCCTCGATCTGCCGGCGCGGATCGGGAATGCGCGCCTCGGGCGTAAAGGCGATGTCGTTGATGATGTCGCCGCGATAGCTCGGCAGTTCGACGCCGTCGCGCTTCTCGACCGGCGAGGAGCGCGGCTTGGCGAACTGGCCGGCGATGCGGCCGACCTTCACCACCGGCAAGGCACCGGCATAGGTGAGCACGATCGCCATCTGCAGAAACACGCGGAAGAAATCGCGAATATTGTCGGCGCCGTGCTCCGCGAAGCTCTCGGCGCAATCGCCGCCCTGCAGCAGGAAAGCCTCGCCGGCGGCGACCCGCGCCAGTGACTTCTTCAGATTGCGCGCCTCGCCCGCAAAAACCAGCGGCGGGAAGGTAGCCAGCTGCTTTTCGACGTCGTCCAGCGCCTGCCGGTCCGGATAATCCGGAACCTGAAGGATCGGTTTTGCTCGCCAGCTATCGGGCATCCAACGTTCGGGCATCACGCGAAACCATCCTGTTTGGGCAAGATCGCTTCCGAAAACCGGTTTCCATCCCCGTGCGCGCCGGGGACATGTTTTCGGGATCAAGCTCCGATCAGCGGGCTTATACACGAAGCCGCCCGGCGGAGGCCAGTTTTTCGGTAAATCGCGGTCAATCGGCGCTATTCGGCCGCTTCGTAGCCATAGCGCGCGGTCGGTTCCCGCATGGTGACCAGTTCCTCTGCCGCGGTCGGATGCACCGCCATGGTGGCGTCAAAATCGGCCTTGGTGGCCCCCATTTTCACCGCCACGCCCACCAGTTGGATCAGTTCGCCGGCATCCGGGCCCACCAGGTGGCAGCCGACCACGCGGCCGGTGTTGCCGTCGACCAGCAGTTTCATGAAGGAGCGAGTCTCGCGCCCGGACAGTGTCGCCTTCATGGGCCGGAACGAAGTCTTGTAGACATCGAGGCGGCGGCAACGCGTGCGCGCCTGCGCTTCGGTCAGCCCGATGACGCCGATCTCGGGTTCCGTGAACACGGCGGTCGGCACGTCGGCATGATCGACCCGGGTCGGCTTGCCGCCATAGACCGTGTCGGCAAAGGCATGACCTTCGCGGATCGCCACCGGCGTCAGATTGACCCGGTTGGTAACGTCGCCGACGGCGTAGATATTCGGCACCGAGGTGCGTGAATATTCGTCGACATCGATGCCGCCGTGCTCATGAATCTTCACGTGCAGATTATCGAGCCCCAGGCCCATGACGTTGGGCCGCCGGCCGATAGCGAACATCACCTTGTCGACAGTCAACGCGCTGCCGTCCGATAAATGCGTGATGTACTGGTCGTCCACCTTCTCGACGGCGGCGACCGTATGACCGCAGATCACCGTGATGCCGCGCCGGTGCATTTCGTTGCGCAGATGCTCGCGCACCTCGTCGTCGAAGCCGCGCAGGATGTTCTCGCCGCGGTAGATCAGCGTCACCTCGCTGCCGAGACCGGCAAACACGCAGGCAAATTCCACCGCGATATAACCGCCGCCCTGGATCACGATCCGCCGCGGCAGCTCGGGCAGATGAAACACTTCGTTCGACGAGATCACATGCTGGAGGCCCGGAATCTTCGGCCCGAAATGTGGCCAGGCGCCGGTGGCGATCAGAACGGTCTCGGTCCGCACGCATTCGCCGCTCGCCAAGAGCCGCACCGTGTGCGCGTCCTCCAGCACTGCGCGGCTCTTGACCAGCGCGACTTTGAAACGCTCCAGCGTGTTGGAATAGGCGCCTTCCAGCCGGGTCACTTCGCGGGCGAGATTGCCGACCAGCGTCGGCCAATGGAAGGTCGGCTCGCCCACGCTCCAGCCGAAACCGGCGGCATCCTCGAATTCATCGGAAAACCGCGAGGCATAGACCATCAGCTTCTTGGGCACGCAGCCGCGGATGACGCAGGTGCCGCCGACCCGATATTCCTCGGCGATCATGACGCGGGCGCCATGGCTCGCGGCCACGCGCGCGGCGCGCACGCCCCCCGAGCCGGCGCCCATCACAAAAAGGTCGACCTCCTGATCGGGCTTACCGGTCATCGCGTGTCCGCCCTAGGGATGCGCCGGCGTCAAGCGCCTGCGGTCGCTCACATCTTATGCCCGCGCTTCTCCAGCTCTGCCCGCATCCGCCGGATCACGACATCGGAAAGCTTATTGGCCCAGTTCTGCGCGAAGCTCATGCTCGCGTCGATGATCTGCGGCTGCTGATTGAGCAGCTTCTTGCCGGCCGGCGATTCATAGAACGCGAGAATGGCCTTGAGCTCCTGCTCGGTGAAATGCGTCGCATAGAGCGTCGCGATTTCATTCGTGATCTCGCTGAATCGCGGCGCCAGATCGTTATTTATCTTGGCCGCGATCTCATTGAGATCCTTGGCGAGCATCGGATTCTGCTGCAGGAACGGCGTCTTGGCCTGTTCGACCACGCCTGGGATCAAAGGCTTGAACAGGGCCGTAGCACCCGTCACCTTGATCAGCTCGTTGGCGGTCGCCAGCGCCGCGGCCGAGGGCTTCTGTTGCGCGTGGGCGGCCGAAGCAAACGCCAGCATCGCGACGACAAGCAAAGACGGCCGGGCGGCGCGTTGCAGCGTCTGCATGAGTTTAATCATCGTCAACTCCGTTTGAATCGAGATAGCCGGCCGGCCATTTCATGGACGCTCGACAATTCTCACGCCGTATTCCCCGGCAATAATGGCCATTTGCGCGAGGTCCAGGAAGAGGCCGTGTTCCATGACCCCTGGGATATTCCCAAGCGCATGCGCCACGGCTGCGGGCTCGTCAATCCGGCCGAGCGCCGCATCGACGATCCAGTGGCCGCCATCCGTGACAAAAGCATGGCCGTCCTTGTCGCGCCGCAGCGTGAGCGGGCCGGACTGTTGAATATCCGCTATTGCCTCGTCCATCTCGCGCAAAGTGGCGACCACGCCGAACGGCGCCACTTCGACCGGCAGCGGAAAGCGGCCGATCGGATCCACCCACTTGCTGTCATCGGCAATCACGATCATGCGCGCGGAAGCCGCAGCGACGATCTTTTCGCGCAACAGCGCGCCGCCGCCGCCCTTGATCAGGGTCAGATCCCGGCCGACCTCGTCGGCGCCGTCCACGGTCAGGTCGAGCTCCGGCGTCTCGTCCAGCGTGGTCAGGGGGATGCCCCATCGCTTGGCATCGGCTTCGGTTGCCCGCGAGGTCGGCACCGCCACGATGTCGAGACCCGCGCGCACGCGCTCCCCGATCAGCTCCACGAAATGGCGCGCGGTCGATCCGGTGCCGAGCCCAAGCCGCATGCCGGGTCGCACGAATTCAACGGCGCGAGCAGCGGCTGCGCGTTTGTGGTTTTCGACGTTCATCGCATCCGGCTTGCAGGCGGGTTGGGCGGGCTTGCTTTCCCGCCTATCTAGCCTCGATTGGCGGGCCTGAATAGCCGAAAAAGGGCCGCGCCACGACCCCCCTTGCGTCTCCGGCCTGTGGCGGCTAGCGATCCGCCCATGTCCGCAGGAACCATCGTTTTCGACCTCGACGGCACGCTGATCGATACCGCGCCGGATCTCATCGATACCCTCAACACGATTTTTGCGCGCGAGGGCTTGCCGCAGGTGCCTTATGCGACCGCCCGCAACCTGATCGGAGGCGGCGCCCGCATGATGATCGCGCGAGGCATCGAGGCAGACGGGCGGACGGTCGCACCGCCCAAGCTCGAGCAGATGTTCGCCGACTTCATCGCCCACTATTCCGAACACATCGCCGATCGATCGCAGCCGTTTCCCGGATTGATCGAAGCGCTCGACGAGCTTGCTGGCGCTGGCTTCAGCTTCGCGGTGTGCACCAACAAACTCGAGCGCCTATCGCTTCGCCTGCTCGACACGCTCAAGCTCACCCACCGCTTTGTCGCGATTTGCGGTCAGGACACCTTCGGCATTCAGAAGCCGGACCCGGAGGTGCTGCGCCGCACGATCGCCGCCGCCGGCGGCACCCCGCAACGCGCGATCATGATCGGGGATTCGCAGACCGACATCCGCACCGCGCGGGCGGCCGACGTTCCAGTCATTGCTGTCGATTTCGGGTATAGCGAGCACCCTGTCGCCGACTTCGAACCGGATCGCATCATCAGCCATTTCGCGCAGTTGCCGGACGCTGTTTCGGCCATCTCCTTCGCGGGCTGATCCGGCATCCCGCAGGGGCGGCCCGCGTCCGGGGGCTTGATCCAGCGGCAAGAATTATGGTTAACGCCATCAAAGCAAACGAATCCAAACGAGTTGCACCATTATAGCACTGACCTTATTCTGGAATGGGATGGGCGGCATCCGTCGCTCGCGTGGACGGGTAAGATAATATGTACCGAGTGCTAACGGTCGTGATCGCCGGGCTCACGCTCGCGGCTTGTTCATCCAATTCGCAATGGCTCAATCTCGATGCATTCAAGGCGGCACCGATTGCGGAAACCGTGCAGTTCGAGTCCACGCCACCGGGCGCCGATGTCAAGCTTTCGAACGGACAAACCTGCCGCACGCCCTGTGCCCTGGCGATCCCGCATCCAGAATCCGAAACGGGCAGCTATAGCGCGGTGCTCACGCTGACTGGCTTTCTGCCCGACACCGAGCAAATTCAATTGCTCTCGATGGGCGACGGCACTTCGAAGTTCCGCCCCAATCCGGTGGTGGTGGAACTGACCGCGGAGCCGCCGCCACCGAAGCCGAAGAAGAAGATCAGGCATCGCGCGCATACCGCCAAACCGGCGGCCGCGAAGCCCAAGACAGCCAAGCCGGCCAAACCGAAGGCGAAGAAGCCCAAGGCGAAAAAGCCCGCGAAGCCGAAGCCGGCCGCCGCCAAACCCGCCCCCGCGCCGGCTCCAGAACAGCCGCAACCGCAGCAAGCACCCTCGCCCTGGCCGCCGGTGCAGCAGCAGCGCTGATGGGGTGATCGCAGACATTGGCGCGGCGCGGGCCGCGCCAATCCGCGGGGGTTCCGGCGTGTTCGCAGGTCTGCTGGACCCACTCGCGTTTATCGGCCACACTCCCCATATCGAAGCATGAGCGGACGCAGAAACCGCCACGCCGGGATGGACGATGGCCTTCAGTAGCGACACGATGACACCTGAACTCGACCGCGCCGGCCCGGCGCCGCGCCCGCTGATCGATCCCTTTGCGCGCGCCATCACCTATTTGCGCGTCTCGGTGACCGACCGGTGCGACTTCCGCTGTGTCTATTGCATGTCGGAGCACATGGCGTTTCTGCCGAAGGCCGACTTGCTGAGCCTCGAGGAACTCGACCGGCTGTGTAGCGCCTTCATCGCCAAGGGCGTGCGCAAGCTGCGCCTGACCGGCGGCGAGCCGCTGGTGCGGCGCGGAATCATGACGCTGGTTTCCTCGCTGTCGCGCCATCTCAAAACCGGTGCGCTCGACGAACTGACGCTCACCACCAACGCCTCGCAACTGGCGCGTTACGCCGCCGAGCTCAAGGGATACGGGGTCGAGCGCATCAATGTGTCGCTCGATACGCTCGATGCCGATAAGTTCCGCGCCATCACCCGCTGGGGCGAACTCGACAAGGTATTGACCGGCATCGATGCCGCGCTCGCGGCCGGCCTCAAGGTGAAGATCAACGCCGTGGCGCTCAAGGGCGTCAACGAGGACGAACTCGGCGACATGCTGGCCTGGGTACACGACCGCGGCATGGATATGACGGTGATCGAGGTGATGCCGCTGGGCGACATCGACGAAGCCCGCATCGATCAATATTTGCCGCTGTCGATGGTGCGCGCCAGGCTGGCCGAGCGCTATACGCTGGAAGACATCGACTACCGCACCGGCGGTCCGGCGCGCTATGTGCGCGTCAAGGAAACCGGTGGGAGGCTCGGCTTTATTACGCCGCTCACGCATAATTTCTGCG
>JAKAMD010000472.1 GCA_021823875.1 Pseudomonadota bacterium
TTCGTGGATGTA
Source organism: Pseudomonadota bacterium (assembly GCA_021823875.1). Classification (GTDB taxonomy): domain Bacteria; phylum Pseudomonadota; class Alphaproteobacteria; order Rhizobiales; family Xanthobacteraceae; genus Pseudolabrys. Next base: position 13 of record JAKAMD010000472.1, read on the forward strand.
GGTACCGCGCAGCGTGAGCCAATAATTGTCGCCCTGATACTGGTATTGGGTGTCGAACGCGATGTCGGTGTAGCGGTCGGTCAGGTCGGACTGCGTATACAAGGTGGTGTCAGTCCACGGATGAAGCCGGACCGACATGCCGAAGGTGCCGAATTCAAGCCAGTGGCGGCCCCAATGCGGCTCGACCGCCAAGCGCCAGTACGGCGCCACGCCGTCGATATTACCCGCGCCGGCAGGGCTTGCTCCGAGTCGGCCCAAGGCATCGGGATTGACCGGGCGGTAGCCGGACAGTTGCAGATAGACGAGATTGTTGATGAACGCGTAGGCGCCGGCCCCGGCCACCGCCTGTGACAGGCCGCCGTCGATCTGCGTGGCGGCCGCCGGACCCGGCATGATGGGGTCGCCGGCATCCATATAGGGGAAGCCCCAGGCCGGCACAGTGTTCCACGGATCGCCCATGGTCGGGTTGTTGTCGGCGGAGATGCCGTAAATGACATCCATCGAACCCAGCATTGCCGTGTTGGAATAACGGAAGTCCTGATTGTCCCAGCCCCACGCGCTGCGCCCGTCATAGGTCCATTGCGAGAAGGCGCCGATGTGATCGGTAATCGCGCCGCCCCAGAACAAGCTGAGCTGCGGCATCGTCAGGTTATCGTTGGTGCGATAGGGCGCGATAGCGTCGGGATCCTGCGGCTGCTGCGTGTGCGTGTAGCCCAACACGGCCATTGCCGCGATTGGCGGCACCCACACTTTGCCGGCGTCGGCCGGTTTCGTGCTGTCGACGGCGTTCGCCTTGTCGCCGTTCTTGACATATGCCGCCAAGGCCTTCGCCGCATCGTCCGCGAACGGGAGCGGCGTGGTCCTGAACTTGCCACCGCCCGTCGTATAGCCGTTGAGCTTGAAAAGACGGCCATAGGGCGTGAGCCCGGGGTAATCGGTATGGCAGGTGCCGCAGGGTTGGCCGGTCTGGCGCGCAAAGCTCGGCAAGGCTTGCGCAGGCCCGCTCAGGCCGACCGCCGCCGCCCCGATCGCCATCACACCGACCAGCGCGTTGGAGAACATCCGCCGCGCGGCCGCACGGTGAGACTTCAACCGACCAAACAGCACGTTGCTGTCAACCATACTATTTATCCTCCACAACCCGACGAAAGGTCGCGAACCGAACGAGCTGCCATTGCGGGACTTTCGGTTGGCGTGAACTTGATCGTGCCCGACCCGATAACGGCCTGCAGCGCGCCGCAAGCAATCGCCGCTTGACGGTCGGACCGCACCGCAATCGTGCAGAGCGGCTTTGATTTCCTCATTTTCATTCCGACACCGTCAGTTCGCCGATTTGCGCCGTCTTCTTTCTTGGCGGCGCGTTCCAACGTATCACGATGAATGACGGATCGTGTTTCTCAGTCATAATGCCCCGCGCCCGCTGCAATCGCCTGCGCAGCCCCGTTTACTGAAACATGCGTCGGCGTGCTTGAGAAAAATCAAGTGCAAAGACGAATAGCGCTCATCGCATCTGATTTTAAAAATACGCATTGCGGTTAAGTCACTTCAATTGTCGGTGTGCGAGCAAGCAACAGAAAGCTCCCGCGCATCAATCAAAAAATCGATGCCACGCATCACGATTTAACGGGAGCAGACTCGCTTGTCCCCTTGTGCCCCGCACAAACTAGTGAAGCAAACTTACAGAAACCTGACAGCGGAAAGATTCCATTCACTTTTCTTACAAAACCTGATCGTCGGACATCCGCGCAATAATCCTTACAAGATTCTGACAATCGACTATTTCGATCTCACGAGCACGCGTACGCAACTCACTCACGTGCGCGCGCGACGTACATGACGCGGCACGTCACACTACCCAACAGACAAGGCATCGTTGATTTGAATTTGAAAGCATCCGCGATCAGGTGCACGGCGCCGGACCGTGTCGGTGCTCACACCGTCCGCCAAGGACGCGATGGCAAGCCAGCAAGACTCGTGCGCCCTCGACCGGCCTTACGCTTCAAGACCAACAACCCGGCCGGACCCCTGATATTCTCATGCGAGCAATATTCAATGTCGAAAAAGCCTAGCAAATCGCTGTTTTGCGGCGCATATCGCGACTATCAGAGCGCGGCACGAGGTGGTAGATTGCCGCCGTGTTGGGGGCACATCATACGCTATTGAACAACCATGCGCGTTCTTCTGTTCGAGGACCATAGCCGGCTGGCTAACTCGATCGTGAAAGGCCTGGCCGGCCTCGGGTTCGGCGTCGACGCCTTCGCGACCGCGCGTGACGGATTGAATGCCTTCAAGACCATCGCCTACGACGCCATCGTTCTCGATCTGGGCCTGCCCGATCGCGACGGCCTGGAGGTGGTTCAGGATCTGCGCAAAGCCAGCTCATGCGCACCGATCCTGATCCTGACCGCGCGCGACGGCATCGATGACCGCGTGAGCGGATTGGATGCCGGCGCCGACGATTACGTCGTGAAACCCTTTGCCATGACCGAACTGGCGGCGCGGCTGCGCGCCTTGCTGCGGCGTCCGGGGCGCGCGTTGGGCGGCGTCCTGGCGATCGGCAATTTGCAGCTGCAGACCGTTTCGCGGCAGGTGATGGTCGACGGCAAGAGCGTGCATTTCTCCGTGCGCGAAGTCCAAGCGCTTGAACTGTTGATGCGGCGCGAGGGACAGATCGTTGCCAAGAGCAACCTGGAGGACAGTCTCTACGGCCTGGGCAAGAATGTCAGTCCCAACAGCATCGAAGTGCTGATCTCTCGTCTGCGCCGCCGGCTTGGCTCGATTGGGGCCAGCTGCTCCATCCATACATTGTACGGGATCGGTTACCTGCTGAAGGACGAGACGCCGTGAGGCCTTATTCGATCACGCGGC
>JAKAMD010000059.1 GCA_021823875.1 Pseudomonadota bacterium
CTTGGGCGGGATTTTCTTGGCGTAGCGGTTTTTCGGATAAATCGGTTTCTCGTAGATGATCTGCGCCAGTTCCGCGCGCACATCCTTCATCCAATTGGTGACCTGCGCGGACTGGCGATGATGGCGCAGGGCCTCGATGTTGATGACGCCCGAGACGAAGGTCGAACCATTGGTGTCACGCTGCTTACCGACGAGCTGGCCGCGATAGTCGACGATCATCGACTGGCCGCCGCCGGCATCGATCCCGACCGGATGGTCGGCGTCGAGGTGATAGCTGCCGATATTCGGCGCCACAATATACATGTTGTTTTCCAGAGCGCGGGCGCGATTGGAAATCTCAAAGATGTCGTTCTCGGTGAATGGTGCCGGCATCGAGGCGCGATAGACGACTTCGGCGCCGTTCATGGCGAGGCCACGGCCGTTCTCCGGATAGTTGCCCTCCATCGCCATCATGATGCCGAGCCGGCCGATCTTGGTGTCGACCACGGGCCAGAACGCCTGCAGCGTACGGCCGTATTTCTCGATCCACCAATCGTAAATGTCGTGCGGCGACACCGAGCGCTCGACCGGCAGGAGCGCGGAAATCTTGTAGTGCTTCAAGATGATCTTGCCGTCCGGGTCGACGATGAAGCCCACATTGAAGAACCGGTTTTTCCAGTCGGGATGACGCGCCTTGGCCTGCGCCATGATGTAGACGTTCCACTGGCGCGCCAGTTTGCCGATCTCATCGGTCTCCGGGCCGGGAATGTCGATACAGCAGGTGTTGGCGTAATCGGCATGATCGACGTCGAGCACCTCGTCGTTGAAGCCCATCAGCGCGCCCTCGGGGATCGCCAGCAGGTGCACGGGAATATCGAGGTTGGACAGCCAGAAGGCGGCCTTGGTCAGGCCCTTGAGATGCTCGATATTGTGTTTGATCTCCTCGCGCCGGCGGATACCCCAGAAACTCGGGATCAGGCCGACGGCGTTATACGGTTCGATCATGGCTTGGCTCTCCGGATCAATGTGCGGTTGGAAATCGTAAAAGCGTGATGCTCGGCGTGGTCGGTCCGCGGCTGGGCGCACGGCCCCCCGCTTCGGACGGCAACGCTGGGCAGGCCCGCCGGCGCCGATATCTTTTCATGATTGTCCTGGACGACGCGTTCGCCCTCGAAAGAGCCGATTGAGGCTTGTTTTTCGAAATGGCCCTGGCCGGACGGGATGAACGGGACCGTCGTTATTTGCCTTCCTTCTTGCAGCGCAGTGCCTCAACGACGGCCGGGCGTGCCTCGTCATGGACTGCTGGTGCCGCGCAAGCCCCCCATGAAAGCCAAACTTGGTTTGCGCGCACCTTACATGAGGCAGTCCGTGTTGTGAACTCGGGCAAGGCACCGACGTCGCCCGACCTTTTAACGGAGTTGGCACGTTTCCGGACGCGACGGGGTGACTGGGGTCGGTAAGATTGCTAAGAGATCGCAGGTTTTATTGTGATGTTGCGTTGGGAGGGGAAAATGCAACGAGTATTCATGCCGGTCGCGGCGATCGCGGCCCTGGCTCTGGTGACGACCGGTGCCAATGCCCAGGACAAGCTCAAGATCGGCCTCGTCGCCACGCTGTCGGGGCCGCCGGCGGTGCTGGGTCAACAAATGCGCAACGGCTTCGAGCTGGCGGTGAAGCACCTGGGCGGCAAGCTCGGGGGACGCGAGGTCGAGGTCATCGTGCAGGACGATGGGCTCAAGCCCGATGTCGCCGTTTCCAAGGCCAAGGCCCTGGTCGAGCGCGACAAGGTCGATTTCGTCGTCGGCCCGATCTTCTCCAATATCCTGCAGGCGATCTTCAAGCCGGTGACCGGCGCGGGCGTCATTCTGATCAGCCCCAACGCCGGCACGTCCAACTTCGCCGGCAAGCAATGCAATCCGAACTTCTTTGTCACCTCCTATCAGAACGACCAGGCCTTCGGCGTGCCTGGCCAATACGCGCAGGACGCCGGGATCAAGTCGATGTTCCTGATCGCGCCTAATTATCAAGCCGGCCGCGATGCCGTCGCGGGCGTCAAGAGCTTCTACAAAGGCAAGATCGTCGGCGAAGACTTCGTACCGCTCGGCCAACTCGACTATTCGGCCGAACTGTCGAAGATCGCAGCAACCAAGCCCGACGCCATCTATGTCTTCCTGCCGGGCGGCATGGGCATCAATTTCGTCAAGCAGTTCCGCCAGGCCGGGCTCGCCGACAAGGTCAAATTTCTGTCGTCGTTTACCGTGGATGAGTCGACATTGCCGGCGCAGCGCGATGCCGCGCTCGGCTTCCTGGGCGGCGCCAATTGGGCGCCCGATCTCGACAATCCGCAGAACAAGAAGTTCGTAGCCGATTACGTGAAGGCCTACCACGCAGTGCCGGCGACTTACGCGTTCCAGGCTTACGACGCCGCGCTTCTGATCGACGGAGCGCTCAAACTGACCAAAGGGAGCACGGCCGACAAAAAGGCGTTGCAGGCAGCATTGAAGAAGGCAAACTTCGTGTCGTTGCGGGGCAGCTTCAAGTTCAACAACAATCAGTATCCGATCCAGGATTTCTATATGACCAAGGTCGTGAAAACGGCCGACGGCATGTACGAGACCGCCATCTTCAAGAAGGTCTTCTCGAACTATGGCGATACCTACGCCAAGGACTGCCCGATGAAATGAGGGCGGCCACGGCACGGGACGAGGCGCGTGTGCCATCGAGGAAAGGTTGCCCGCTCGCTCAGCGGTCCGGGCAACCTCGATCGTCCGTTACTTTGGCCATCGCTTGGGCGAACTTTGGCACGATTGAAATGCCCCCCTGCGAACGGTGCGCCGGGCTTGTGCCGCGTCGGCCGACCTGCGGGCAGACCTAAGCGATGTTCACCTATCTCTTCATCGTCCAGACCCTAAACGGGCTGCAATTCGGCGTCCTGCTTTTTTTGATTGCCGCCGGATTGACGCTGGTGTTCGGGGTGATGAATTTCATCAATCTCGCGCACGGCGTCCAATACATGTTGGGCGCCTATCTCGCCGTCATGTTCTACGCCATGACCGGCAGCATGCTGCTGGCGCTGGTCTTCGCTTTGCTGGCCTCGCTGGCGGTCGGGCTGTTTCTCGAATTCGTGATTTTCCGCCATCTCTACGACCGCGATCATCTCGATCAGGTCATCGCCACCTTCGGCATTATCCTATTTCTGGATCAGGCCGTGAAATACGTGTGGGGCGCGGCGCCTCTCAGCCTGCCCATCCCGGACATGTTTTCCGGCTCGGTCGTGTTGATGCCGGGCCTGATCTATCCGATCTGGCGCCTCGTCATCATTGGCTCGGGGATCGCGGTGGCGCTCTTACTGTACGTGCTGGTGAGCCGCACCCGCTTCGGCATGCTGGTGCGCGCGGGCGCCAACAACGCGCCGATGGTGTCGGCGCTCGGGGTCAATATCCGCCGGCTGTTCATGATCGTGTTCGGGTTCGGCACCATGCTGGCGGGCTTCGCCGGGATCATGATCGCGCCGATCCTCTCGGTACAGCCGGGCATGGGCGACACCATCCTGATCCTTGCCTTCGTGGTGATCGTGATCGGCGGCATCGGTTCGATCCGGGGTACCTTCATCGCCGCGTTGCTGATCGGGCTGGCCGACACGCTTGGGCGTTCATTCGCCGTCGACTTTTTGCGTCTCTTTATGGCGCCGTCGCCGGCGCAAGTGGTCGGCCCCGCCATTGCGTCGATGCTGATCTATTTGATGATGGCGCTGGTGCTCTATTTCCGGCCGACGGGCCTGTTCCCGCCCAAGGGGCGATGACATGGCGCTGTCGCAGGCTTCTCATCCGACACAAGCTCGCCGTGATCGTGTTCTCGTTCGGGAATTGCTCCCGATCATGATGTTCGTCGCGTTCGCCTTGTTTCCGATCGCCGCGACGTTCGGGGCGGAAGCCTATCTCATTGACTTGTTCAGGCGGATCATGATTTTTGCCATCGCCGCGCTCGCGCTCGATTTGCTGGTCGGCTATGGCGCGCTCGTCTCCTTCGGTCACGCCGCCTTTATCGGGATCGGGGCCTATGCGGTCGGCATCCTGGCCGCCAGCAATGTCAGCGACATGATCATCTCGCTGCCGCTCGCGATCGGCGCGGCAGCACTCTTTGCCTATCTGACCGGCACGATATGTCTGCGGACGCGCGGTGTGTATTTCATCATGATCACCCTCGCATTCGGACAAATGGCGTATTTCTTCGCCGGCTCGCTGGCGCCCTATGGCGGCGACGACGGCCTGACGCTTGCGATGCGGAGCACACTGCTGGGCTTCGCGCCGTTCAAGCATGACCTTCTATTCTATTACATCGTGCTGGGCTGTCTGGTTGGCTGCTATTGGCTTTGCCGTGCTCTGGTGATCTCACGGTTTGGCCGCGTCTTTCGCGGCGCGCGCGAGAATCCTACCCGCATGGCCGCGCTCGGTTTCGATGTTTTCCGTTATCAACTGACCGCCTATACGATTTCGGGAGCGCTCGGCGGCCTCGCCGGTTTTCTGCTCGCCAATGCCACGGATTTCGTCAGCCCGGCCTATATGTCATGGCACCGGTCGGGCGAATTGATCGTCATGATCATTCTGGGCGGCATTGGCAATTTGAACGGTGCCATTGTTGGAACCGTGGCCTTCCTGCTGCTGGGCGAATGGCTCTCGGACCTGACCGAAAATTGGGAGATGATTTTCGGCCCGCTCCTGGTCGTCATCATTCTGCTGGCGCGCGGCGGCCTGCTCGGGTTGGCCGCGCAGATGGCGGCATGGTATCGCCGCGAAAACATCCTTTCGGTGGGCGATTTCATCGCGGCGGTCGGACGCTATTTGCGCCAGCTTGCACGCCGGACGATCAAATCCACCCTGCAAACGAGCCGGAGCCGCAGCCGTGGTTGAGCCCGTCCTGCGTCTCGAAGCATTGCACAAGAGCTTCGGCGGCCTGATGGTCACCCGCGACGTCACCGTCGAATTAGCCGCCGACGAACTGCATGCGATCATCGGGCCGAATGGCGCCGGCAAGACCACACTGATCAATCAGATTTCCGGCCTGATCGCGCCTGACTCAGGCCGCATCGTCTTCGGCGGGCGTGACGTAACCGCTTTGCCGGCGCCCGAGCGGGCCGCGCTCGGATTGGCGCGCTCGTTCCAGATCACATCGATCCTGCCGGCGTTCTCGGTGCTCGAAAATGTCGCTTTGGCGGTGCAGGCGCGCAGCGGCTCGAGCTTCCGCTTTTTCGGCCGCGCCAGCAGCGAGGAAGCTCTCAACAAACCGGCCATGGCGGCACTTGACGAAGTGGGTCTCGCCGACCGCGCCGACGTGATCGCGGGACGGCTTGCGCATGGCGAAAAGCGCGCGCTCGAACTCGCGATCGCCCTCGCCATGGAGCCCAAACTGCTGTTGCTCGATGAGCCGATGGCCGGCGCGGGCCGCGAAGAGAGCCAGCGCCTGATCACAGTGTTGTCCCGGCTGAAGGGGCGTTTTCCCATGCTGCTGGTCGAGCACGACATGACGGCCGTGTTCGCGCTAGCCGACCGCATTTCCGTTCTGATCTATGGGCAGATCCTGACCAGCGGCACCCCGGAGGAGGTGCGTGCCGATCCGCGGGTGATCGCCGCCTATCTCGGCGACGAGATGGAGTGACGCCATGTTGGTGGTCGACAAATTGCAAGCAGGCTATGGATCGGGGGCGGTGCTGTTCGACGTCAGCTTTACGGTTTCGGCCGGCGAAGTCGTCACGCTGCTCGGACGTAACGGCATGGGCAAGACGACGACGATCAACACGCTCATGGGTCTGCTGCAAGCGACCGGCGGGGAGGTGACTTTTGATGGTCAACCTTTGCTGGGCATGCCGCCGTATCGCATTGCGCAGGCCGGGCTCGGTCTTGTGCCCGAAGGCCGGCAGGTCTTCAGCAATCTGACAGTCGAGGAAAACCTGGTCGCCACGTCGGCCGCGCCTTCAGGTCGTACTGCGTGGACGCTCGATCGCGTCTATACGCTTTTTCCCAAATTGGCCGAACGGCGCCGCCATTTGGGCGACCAACTTTCGGGCGGCGAACAGCAGATGGTTGCGATCGGGCGCGCGCTCATGACCAGCCCCAAGCTTCTCATTCTCGACGAAGCAACGGAGGGCCTGGCGCCGCTGATCCGGGCAGAAATTTGGGCGTGCTTGGCGCAGCTCAAAGAAGAGGGGCAGGCTATTCTGCTGGTCGACAAGCACCTCGAAGCCTTGGTCAAGCTGGCCGACCGCCATGTCGTGCTTGAAAAGGGACAGGTGGCCTGGACCGGCAGTTCAGCCGAGCTCGCCGCCGATCCGAGTGTGCGTGAGCGGTTCCTGCAGATCTAACGCGCCATCAGCGCGCTAGGGCTCCTGCCACGCTGCGAAAATTGAACTGGCCGACCCTTTCCTGGCAGTCGGCATAGGGAATGGTCACGCTCCGGCGATGCAGCTCGCCGACCGTCATCTCGGCTGCGCCGTGCGGAAGACTCTCAGGAGCCTCCAGGCAATCGACGAAGATCTGATTGACCACGTCGGCCATGCGCGCACAGCTCGTATGGTAGAGCAGCGCCCGGCCCTGATAGGACGTATCGGGCATGATCACGACATGCCCGCACTTCTTGATCAGGAAATCGACGGCGGCGATTTCCTGTCCGTCATCGAGGAAAAGAAAATTCTTTATCGTGACGCTGCACTGCCCATTCTTCTGCGCGCAGTCCATTGAGAAGTGAGTGGGGTTGTTGACAAACTGATTCATTTCATTCCCCAAGATGGTTGGCGCTTTTGTACGTCGTTCAACTGACACTCGATATTCAGTCGAGGACGAACAATCGCCTCATGTCACGTAAGGATTGGAAGGGGGTGGTGCGGAGGGCAGTGGCGGGTTGTTTGAAAGCAGAGCGCATGTCTCTGCTTTCATGGTTTTCCTATTGCTAACGAAGGCATCAACAGAGCAAGCGCTCGGCGGGTTTGAAGGAAGGACATCGGCCCATGCTGATTTGAATTCTTTCGCAAGGCGAACGCATCTCGACACATCTCCTCAACGACCTTGTTCATTCGACTCCTGCCGCGCAAAAGTCTCTCGCTTAAAAGGTGTCGACGAAACCAAAATCGCTGCACGCCAGATCTTGTGTTTACGCATGTCGATTACGGTCGCTAGTCAAACGCCAATGAGCCAATTTGTTCTTTCTATCAAACGCGTAGCATGATTCACGCATGGCTTTCGTTGATTTGCGTCAAGGTGCCGCATGCTGACTTCGATGATAGTGCACGTGCTTTGTTGGGCACCATCGATGCGAGAATATTCGATGAATACATCCTAGGCTTGAACTGAATTAGTTCTCGCGCATTCCGACTTTTCTCTCCTCTGACAATCTTTCCTGCTTGGCCCGCGTCTCCGGCGGGGAAGAAAAGCTGCGCCTGTTTCCAGGCATGACGTCGCCCGTCGCAACTGGGTGAAATCCGCGTTGCGGCGATCGAGACGAGAAGACTGACGCTGCAAAGCGTTTCGTAACCCCACCCAAATCGGAAGACTCTGCGCGTTCGGTTGCAGGACAAACCTCCAAGAGTGATGCGATGAATAAGCTTGTGAGCCTCGATTCCGCCGCAAAAACCGCGCGTCCCCGCAAGACCGGCACACCGAAAATCGGCAGATCGCGCGGCGCTGTGCGCGCGCTGGATCCCGAAGTCGAACGCTGGTTCGCCGCTGCCAAGGCTAAATATCCGTCAACGCAGTCGTCGATGATCCCGTTGCTGCAATCGGCGCAATCGAAATTCGGCTACCTGCCGCGCGACGCGATGCAAGCAATCGCGCAGTATCTCGTCGTGCCTGCGGCCAAGGTGGAGGGTGTCGCCAGTTTTTACGCACAGTTCCGTTTCGAAAAGCCGGGCCGCCATCGCGTAACGGTGTGCAGCGGGACCGCCTGCTACGTGCGCGGCAGCGGCAAGCTGATGGAGGACCTACAGACGGAGCTCGCTGTCGTGCCCGGCCGGACGACCGAAGACGGCGAGGTCACGCTCGAATCGGTGTCCTGCTTCGGTGCCTGCGCCTTGGCACCGGTTGTCGTCATCGACGACAAGGTGATGCGGCAGCAGACGACCGATTCGGTCAGAGCCGTGATCAAGGGCTTCTCCGGTGCACACAAGCCGAATGGCGGATGCGGCGGTGCATGCCACAATCACGCGCATGATGAGGGCAGCCATGACTAAACTCGCCACCCGCGCCGAACTCGACGCCCTGCGTGCGGACCTCAGCAAGGCCTTCGATCCAGACCGCCGTCGCATCTTCGTGTGCATGGGCACCGGCTGCAAATCCTGCGGCGGCGACCAGTTGCTCGCCGCCTTCGAGCAGGAACTCAAGCGCGCCAAGCTCGACAAGGACGTCGACATCGTAATGACCGGCTGCCGCGGTTTCTGCGAACGCGGCGCGCTCATCGCCATTCGGCCGCAAGGGTACCTGTACTGCCGCGTCAATCCCACCGACGTGGCCGAGATCGTCGACCAGACGATCGCGCGCGGCGAGGTGGTCGAGCGGCTGATCTATGAGATGCCGGCAGCGGTTGGCCGCAAGGGCGAACGTATTGCCGAAGAGGCGTCGATCCCGTTCTACGAAAACCAGATGCGACTCGTGCTGGGAATGAACGACCGCATCAACCCGTCGCGCATCGAGGACTATATCCGGGAAGGCGGCTACGCCGGGCTTGAGCGTGCGCTGTTCGACATGGACCCCGATGGCATCATCGACGAAGTGCAGCGCTCCGGCCTGCGCGGGCGCGGCGGCGGCGGCTTCCCCACCGGGCAGAAATGGAAGTTCTGCCGGGCGGCGGCGGGCGACACCAAATACGTCATCTGCAATGCCGACGAAGGCGATCCCGGCGCGTTCATGGACCGCTCGCTGCTGGAAGGCAATCCGCATTCCGTGCTCGAAGGCATGGCGATCGGCGCGCGCGCCATCGGCGCATCCCATGGCTACATCTATATCCGCGCGGAATATCCGCTGGCCATCGAACGGCTGAAGGTCGCCATCGACCAGATGCGCGAATGGGGACTGCTCGGCGACAATATCCTCGGCTCCGACTTCTCCTTCGATCTCATCATCAAGGAAGGTGCCGGCGCTTTCGTGTGCGGCGAAGAGACCGCGCTGATCGCCAGCATCGAGGGTGGCCGCGGCATGCCCAAGGCGCGCCCGCCGTTCCCGGCGGTGAAGGGCCTGTTCGGCAAGCCGACCAACATCAACAACGTCGAGACCTGGGGCAACGTCCCGCACATCATGACGGGCGGCGGCGACAAATACGCCTCGCTCGGCAACGAACGCAGCAAGGGCACCAAGATCTTCTCGCTGGTCGGCAAGGTCAACAACACCGGCCTGGTCGAAGTGCCGATGGGCATGGAGCTGCGCCAACTCGTCTACCAGATCGGCGGCGGCGTGAAGGACGGCCGTACGCTCAAGGCGGTGCAGTCGGGCGGTCCCTCCGGTGGCTGCATCCCGGCGAGCATGATGCACCTGCCGATCGACTATGAATCGCTGGCCAAGGCCGGCGCCATCATGGGCTCGGGCGGTCTCGTCGTCATGGACGACACCACCTGCATGGTCGATCTCGCGCGCTATTTCCTGCGCTTCACCGAGAACGAATCCTGCGGCAAATGCGCGCCGTGCCGGCTGGGCACGCGGCAGATGCGCATGATCCTCGACGATATCTGCGAGGGCCGCGGCACCGAAGAGAGCATCACGCAGCTCGAAGCGCTCGGCGAGGCGGTGCGCAAGGGCTCGCTCTGCGGGCTTGGGCAAACGGCGCCCAACCCGGTGCTCACCACCATCAAGTACTTCCGCGACGAATATTTGGCGCATGTGCGCGAGAAGCGCTGCCCGGCCGGCGTCTGCCAGCCGCTGTTCATCGCCACCTGTTCGAACCGTTGCCCGAGCGAAGTGGACATTCCGGCCTATCTCTCCTTGGTGGCGGAAGGCCGCAACGAAGAAGCGCTGCGGAGCCACATGGACCGCAACCCATTCCCATCGGTATGCGCGCGCGTATGTCCGCACCCTTGCGAAGAGCGCTGTCTGCGCGGGACGGTGGACGAGCCGGTATCGATTCGTACGGTCAAACGCTTCATGGTCGATTCCGCCATCGACGTCAGCGTGCCGGTGATAGAGCGGCCGGCCGCGGAGGTGCGGCGTACGGCCGTTGTCGGCGCCGGACCGGCGGGTTTGACGACGGCGTACTTCTTGCGCCGGCTCGGTCACGAGGTGACTGTGTTCGAGGGCATGCCCGAACCCGGCGGGATGCTGCGCTACGGTATCCCGGCCTACCGATTGCCGACAGACGAACTCGAGCGCGACATCGAACGCATCACCAAGATGGGCGTCAAGATCGTCTGCAATGCGCGGGTCGGCAAGGAGATCCCGGTCGCCAGTCTTTATGACGACTTTGACGCGGTCTTCGTGGGCAGCGGCGCCTGGTCGGACGTCGCCATGGGCGTACCGGGAGAAGATGCGCGCGGTGTCGCCTCGGGAATTGAATTCCTCAAGAAGGTGACGCTGGGCGAGATCGACCGGCTCAGTGGAGATGCCGTCGTAGTAGGTGGCGGCAACACCGCCATTGACGCGGCCCGCACGGCGCTGCGTTTGGGCGCCTCGCATGTCACCGTCGTCTATCGCCGCACCCGCGAGGAGATGCCGGTGCAGCCCGAAGAGGTCACCGAGGCGCTGGAAGAGGGAATCCAGTTCGAATTCCTGTTGGCGCCGGTCGAGGTAGTCGCCGACGGCCAGGGCTGCGCCAAGGCGATCAAGCTGCAGCGCATGACGTTGGGTGAATTCGACTCCAGCGGTCGGCGGCGGCCGCAGCCGCTCGAAGGCGCCTTTGTTGAAATTCCGGCGACTAACATCATCCGCGCCATCGGCCAGAAGCCGGTGGTACCCGAGGGTGGGCCTCCCGTTTCGAAGCGTGGGACTGTCGAGGTCGATCAGTTCTCGCTGGCGACCGTTCAGCCCGGCGTCTTTGCCGGCGGTGATACCGTGCTCGGTCCGGCAACGGCGGTCGAGGCGATCGCGCACGGCCGGCGGGCGGCGGAAGCGATCGAGCGTTACCTGCACCCCGACAAGCCGGCCTATTTCCCGTGGAACGGACCGCGTCAGCTCGAGACAGCATTCGATCCGGATGCCGCGCGTTCGACGGCACCACGTAGCCAGACGCCAAAACTTGATCCGATCATCCGCCGACACTCGTTCGACGAGGTCGAGCTGATGCTGAGTGCCACGCACGCCCGCTGCGAGGCTGGTCGCTGCCTGCGATGCGACTTCGGCAAGACGGTTGTGGCGCGCGAGGAGGAATGAGCATGGTGAACCTGACCATCAATGGGCGCGCGGTAAAGGTTGAGCCGGGCGCAACGGTACTTGATGCTTGCCGCAGCGCCAGCGTCTATGTGCCGACCCTCTGCGACGATCCCGACCTCGATCCGTACGGTGCCTGCCGCCTCTGCATCGTGAAGGTCGAGGGCCTGCGCGGATTGCCGAGCGCCTGCACGACGCCGGCGCAGGAGGGCATGAAGGTCACGACCGAGGACGCGGAAATCCTGGATGTGCGCCGCTGGACCGCACAACTCCTGCTCGCCGATCATCCGCTCGATTGCCTGACCTGCGCGCAATGCGGATCGTGCAGCTTGCAGACGGTGGTCGAGCATCTCGGTCTGCGTCAGCGCGTGCTGCGGCCGATGCAGCGGGAAGCCAAGATCGACATCTCGAATCCCTGCTTCGCCATCGACATGCGCAAATGCATTCTGTGCGGCCTGTGCGTGCGCGCCTGCAACGAGATTCAACATCTCGGTGCCATCGATCTGGTCAAGCGCGGCTACGGCAGTGCAGTCGAGCCGTTCGGCGGCGGCCCGATCGTGGACTCGATCTGCGAATCGTGCGGCGAATGCGTCGACCGTTGTCCCACCGGTGCGCTCACCCGGCGGGCGGAGCTGCAGGCCGAGCGCGAGGTCTCGACCGTGTGCCCCTATTGCGGCACGGGCTGCCGGATTCTGCTCGGCACCCGCGGCGACACGGTGGTGAGCGCGCGCGGCGACGAGAATGCGCCGGTTTCGCATGGCAGCCTGTGCGTGAAAGGCCGCTTCGGTTCGTTCGAATTCGTCTCGCATCCCGATCGTCTCAAGACTCCGCTGATCCGAACCGCCGACGGCTTCCGGGAGGCGAGCTGGGACGAGGCGCTGGACCTGATCGCGAGCGAATTCAAGAAATACCGCGGCGACCAATTCGCCGGACTGGCTTCGGCCAAGGTCTGCAACGAAGACAATTACGTGTTCCAGAAATTCGTGCGCACCGCGATGGACACCAACAATGTCGATCATTGCGCGCGCCTGTGCCATTCGTCCACGGTTGCCGGTCTGGCGTTGTCGTTCGGCTCCGGCGCGATGACCAATCCGGCGAGCGACCTCCTGCTGTCCGATGTCATCCTCGTGACCGGGTCGAACACCACCGAGAATCATCCGATCATCGGGCTCAAGATTCGCGAAGCGGTGGCGAAGGGCGCCAAGCTCGTGCTTTTCGATCCACGCCAGATTCAATTGAGCGAGATCACCACGCTGTGGGCGCGGCAGAAGCCGGGTACCGACGTCGCTTGGATCAACGGGCTCATGCACGTGATCATCCGCGATGGATTGGTGAATTCCGCCTTCATCGCGGAGCGGACCGAAGGCTTCGATGCCCTCAAGGCAATGGTC
>JAKAMD010000473.1 GCA_021823875.1 Pseudomonadota bacterium
CAGAGCATAGTCACGTCCGCGCCGGCCATGAGCATCTTGAGCGCGTCGAAGGCGGTGTGGATGCCGCTGGTCGCGGCGAGGCTGGCCTTCACGCGACCGAATAGAATCGCCACCCAACGCAGCGGCAGGCGCCGCGCCTGCGGGGTGCTGAGCAGGATGCTGTGCTCGACTTCGAGGTTCTCGAGGTCGATGTCCGGCTGGTAAAACCGGTTGAACAGCACCAAACCATCGGCGCCGGCGGTGTCGAGCTTCCGGGCCATGTTGGCCATGTTGCTGAAGAACGGGCTGAGCTTGACGGAGACGGGCAGCTTCACCGCCTGCTTCACGCTCTTGAGGATCTCCAGATAGGTGTTCTCGACCTCCGCCCCGGTGAGGTCCGGGTCGGTGGGGATGTAATAAATGTTCAGTTCGAGCGCATCGGCGCCCGCCTGCTGAATCTTCTTCGCGTAATCGGTCCAGCCGCCAACGGAGGTGCCGTTGAGGCTGGCGATGACCGGCAGCTTGGTGGCCTGCTTGGCCTTGGCGATGTGTTCGAGGTAGTCGTCCGGGCCGAGCCGGAATTCGCCGACTTGCGGAAAGTAGCTCAGCGATTCGGCGTAGCTCTCGGTGCCTTTTTCCAACATCGCATCGAGCTCCTCGCTTTCCCGCTTGAGCTGTTCCTCGAATACCGAGGGCAAAACGATGGCCCCGGCGCCCGCGTCTTCGGCGCGCTTGATTTCGTCAAGCTCGCGCGTCAGCGGGCAGGCGGACGGCATGAGCGGGCTGCGCAGTTTCAGACCCAGGTAAGTCGTGCTCAGATCCATGGCAATTCCTTCAGTTTGGGGTGAACCAGTACAAGGTGGGCGCCGGCCCCTCCACGGAGAGGAGCCGGCACCCGGTCAATTCAGGCGTTTTCCGAGGTTGCGGCCGTGACGGCGACGGCCGGGGTGCCGCTGCTGCCGTTGCCTTTCCGGGCGGCCATGTACGTGTAAAGCTGCCACCGGGCCTCGGCGTCCACCTGGGCGGCCTCGAAGAAGCGCTTGGCGTCTTCGGGCTTGCTCTTGGTGAGCATCTTGAACCGGTTCTCGGCCAGCAGATAATCGGACACCTTCATCTTCGCCGCCTGCGAATCGAGTTGGAGCGGATTTTCGCCCGCATCCGTCCGACGCGGATCGTAGCGGTACAACAACCATTGGCCGGACTCGACCGCCATCCGTTGGTGGCGCATGCCCACGCCGCGGTCGAGGTCGATGCCGTGCGCGATGCAGTGCGAGTAGGCCACGATCAGCGAGGGGCCGGGGTAGCTCTCCGCCTCGATGAACGCTTTGAGCGTGTGCTCGTCCTTGGCGCCCATCGCCACGCTGGCGACATAGACGTTGCCGTAGCTCATCGCGATGAGACCGATGTCCTTCTTGCGTCCCGGTTTGCCGCCGGCGGCAAATTTCGCCACCGCGCCGCGCGGAGTCGATTTCGACGCCTGGCCACCGGTGTTGGAATAAACCTCGGTATCCAGCACGAGCAGGTTCACGTCGCGGCCGCAGGCCAGGACGTGGTCGAGGCCGCCGTACCCGATGTCGTACGCCCAGCCGTCGCCGCCGAAGCCCCAGACGCTCTTGCGAACCAGCGTGTCGGCCACGCCCAAGAGCATCCTGGCTTCGCTGCCGGTCAGGCCTTGGAGCTTGGCCTTGAGGGCGGCTACGCGTTCGCGCTGCTCGTAAATGCCCGCCTCGTCGCGCTGGTTGGCGTTCACCAGGCCGGTGACGAGGTCATCGCCGAGTTGCGGCGCGAGGCGCTTCACCAACTCCTTGGCGAACTCCATCTGCTTGTCCAACGAGACGCGGAAGCCGAGCACGAATTCGGCGGTGTCCTCGAAGAGCGAGTTGTTCCACGCCGGCCCGCGGCCCTGGTGGTCCACGCAATACGGCGTGGTCGGCAGATTGCCGCCGTAGATCGAGGAGCAGCCGGTGGCGTTGCCGACCACCATGCGGTCGCCAAACAACTGAGTGACCATCTTGATGTACGGCGTCTCGCCGCAACCGGCACAGGCGCCGGAGAACTCGAACAACGGCCGCATGACCTGCTGTTGGCGCAGTTGGGTGACCTTGACCTTGCGGCGGTCGAGGTCGGGAATCTTCATGAAGAAGTCCCAGTTCGCGCGCTCCGGAATCCGCAACGGCGCCTGCGACGCCATGTTGATGGCCTTGAGCCGCGGCTCGCTCTTGTTCTTGGCGGGGCAGACATCCACGCAGAGCATGCAGCCGGTGCAATCCTCCGGCGCCACCTGAATGGTGTATTTCAAGCCTTTCCACTCCGGCGAGCGGGCGTCGGTGGACTTGAAGGTCGCCGGTGCGCCGGCCAGCGCCGTCGCATCGTAGGCCTTGGCACGGATCGAGGCGTGCGGGCAAACCGCCGCGCACTTGCCGCATTGGATGCAGGTCTTCTCGTCCCACACCGGGATTTCCAGCGCGAGGTTGCGTTTCTCGTACTGGGCGGTGGCGGTCGGGAAGGTGCCGTCCGGCGGGAAGGCGCTCACGGGCAGCAGTTCGCCGTCGCCGGCATAGATGCGGCCGAGCGTCTCGCGCACCGCCTGCGGCGCCTCGGCGCTGAACGGCGAGGGGAGGTCCTGCGTGCTGTTGACCTGGGCGGGCACCTTCACTTCGTGCAGGTTGGCAAGCGTTTGTTCGACGGCGGCGATGTTCTTCTTGACCACCTCCTCGCCCTTCTTGCCGTAAGTCTTTTTGATCGTCTTCTTGATCTGCTCGATCGCTTCTTCGCGCGGCAGCACGCCGGACAAGGCGAAGAAGCAGGTCTGCATGATCGTGTTGATGCGCGCGCCCATGCCTGTGTCATGGGCCACCTTGATGGCGTCGATCACGAAGAACCGGGCCTTCTTTT